>JAYUYI010000414.1:0-4195 GCA_043752545.1 Thermoleptolyngbya sp. | reverse complement strand
CGGGAGATCAGGGTTTAATGTTTGGGTTTGCCTGCAACGAAACACCTGAACTGATGCCCCTGCCCATCAGTTTGGCGCACCGTATTTCTCGTCGTTTGGCCACAGTCCGAAAAACTGGGCAGCTAGACTACCTCCGACCCGATGGCAAAACTCAAGTAACCGTTGCCTATGAAGATGGTCGGCCTGTCGGCATCGATACGATCCTAATTTCAACTCAACACACTGAGAACATCGGTGATATTGTTGAGCCAGCAGCAGTGCAGGCAAAAATCAAGCAAGACCTGTGGACACTGGTAGTGCAGCCTGTATTTGCTGACATTGTGCTGAAGCCTAACGACAGCACGCGCTACCTGGTAAACCCCACCGGTAAGTTTGTGATTGGTGGCCCTCAAGGCGATTCTGGGTTAACAGGACGCAAAATTATCGTAGACACCTACGGCGGCTACTCACGCCATGGAGGTGGGGCATTTTCTGGCAAAGATCCGACCAAGGTCGATCGCAGTGCTGCTTATGCAGCGCGTCACGTAGCAAAAAACATTGTAGCCGCCGGACTCGCAGAGAAATGTGAAGTCCAGCTGAGCTATGCCATCGGAGTAGCTCGCCCGGTGAGTATTATGCTGGACACCTTCGGTACCGGGAAGATTGATGACGATCGTCTCTTAGATGTAGTCAAACAACAGTTTGAGCTACGCCCCGCTGGCATCATTCAAACCTTCAACTTAAATGCTTTGCCTGCTGAACGGGGCGGGCGATTTTATCAGGATGTGGCTGCCTATGGCCACTTTGGTCGAACTGATCTCGACTTGCCTTGGGAGCAGATAGACAAAGTGGCGGTTTTACAAGCAGAAGCAAGCAAAGTTCTCTCGGGGACCTTAAGCTAAGTCAGCAGCTAAGTTAGCGCCAGTGACTTAACATCACTCGGTAACCGATAGTCATTGAACCCTGTTGTAGGACTACTGTGTGCGTCTATAGCAGGGTTATTTTCTGCCCGTTCTGGCTAATCTAGCTGCTCAGAAATCCAATTTAAATAGGGTAAAGCACCTGCCAAAACGGGCAGAGCAATTACCTCTAGAACAGCATAGGAGTGGATTGCCTGGATATGGAGAGTATCTGCCCAAATAAATTCATTCTGGTCTTAATCAGCAGTTGCCACTCTGGCGCTCTAGTTTGCCTTGCCACCAATACATCGACTGAATCGGCAGGACGCTAACGCAAGCCGCCAGTTTTGCCTCCAGAAGCGACTGGGCGATCGCCTCCGCTTCTGTTTGTGACGCTGCCGTCAGTAATACTACTGCAACCTCAACCGTCTCTTCTAGCATGGCTGGAGCGCGCCTCGTCTCTAGACCAATTTTGATTTTGTCACTTTAACTTAATCCAGGTCGCTGCAAACATAGTGCTTCACGAATAGGAGACAATTGCGCTGATCTGCGGTTCGGGTATAGCTTAAACCATCTGCCATTTTCTGCATTAGCTTTAAGCCTCGACCACCACCTGCCTCCCGATCGACTTCATTGGGTAAACATCTAATCATTTCTTCTAAGTTAAAACTAGAACCTCGATCCCAAATCCGAATTTCCAAACAATCGGACAGAATATTAAGCTGAATCTCGATCGGAGTATCGGGCAATAGGCCACGATGTGCATGGCGCACAGCATTTGTAAATCCCTCAGCTAGTGCCAGTTTAGACTGAAACCACTCCAGCGAAGGGATCAGAGTATGGTCAAACTCGTCAAACCAAAGTAAAACGCGATTGAGGTCATCAAGATTGGTAGTGACGTCAATCAACCCACTCTGAAGAAATTTCACCGAAGCTACCTTGTGACTAAAAATCATCAAACCTTTCTGGCGACGTTGATTGGTTAGGTATAAATGGATAAGCTATGGCAATTACCATGGCGCTTAGGGCAAACTGGGTTTGAGCTGCTGGGTCTACCATGAAGAATATCTCAGCATTGCACTACCTCTGCATCTGCTGAATTCAGAGGATGTTTTATATAGGGTGCTCATGAGCTGCACTTTCTGACAAGAGAGTACTGAGGAAATGTAAATCCAATAAAACATAAGAGAGCTAATCAATCAACGGTGTAAGCACCTTTTTATAAAAAAATCAGAATTAATGCGTAGATAACCGAATGGATTGATACAGTAAGTAGAGCAATATCAGACCCTGTTTTCATTCTATAACTTCGTTATTCAGCGATGGCCTAGCTTGAGTTTCCTAATGCCGCAAATTCCTCAAATTTTAATTATTGATGATGACTCCACCATTCAAATAGTTTTGAGACGGGCATTAGAAGCCCAAGGCTATAACGTTGCGATCGCCTCAGATGGGAAAACGGGACTAGCCCTCGCACAACAGCTGAAACCAGCACTGATTGTGTGTGACTGGATGATGCCGGGATACGATGGCTTAGAGGTCTGCCGTCAAGTTAAGGCAGATCCGAATCTTTCCACGACTTTTTTTATTTTGCTAACGTCACGGGTTGCGATCGAAGATCGAATTCAAGGACTCGATACGGGAGCCGATGACTTTTTAGCGAAGCCAATCGAAATTAATGAATTGCAGGCACGGGTGCGTGCTGGATTACGGCTGCATTTGTTAAGCCAAGATTTACAGATGCAAAAGCAGCTGTTAGAAAAAGAACTAGCAGAAGCGGCTTCCTATGTGCGATCGCTGCTTCCAGATCCGCTGACGGGAGACGTTAGCATCGATAGTCGCTTTATTCCTTCTAGCCAGCTGGGTGGCGATTGTTTTGACTATTTCTGGCTTGATCCCGACTATCTAGCCGTTTACTTATTGGATGTATCGGGTCATGGTCTAGGGGCAGCGTTGCCATCGATTACAGTGCTAAACTTGCTGCGATCGCAATCTCTACCAACCGTCAATTTTTATCAGCCCCATGATGTGTTGCGAGGGTTGAACGAAACGTTTCAGATGGATAGCCAGCATGACAAATACTTTACGATTTGGTACGGCGTCTACAACCGGGTCAAACGACAACTTACCTATGCCAGTGCCGGACATCCTCCCGCCATTTTGATTCTGCCCTCACGGCCTAATGGCATCCCAGCAGGCGACGCATTTAAAAAATTAGGCACATCCGGCATTCCAATTGGGATGATCCCGGACGCTAATTTTGTGAGCGATCGCTGTGATATTCCTATAGGCAGCGCTCTGTACATATACAGTGACGGTATTTATGACCTGCCCAACACCCTTAACCAAAGTACTTGGGGACTCGGTGCCTTTCTAGATCTGCTGGTGCGCAATGCCCATTCTCTGGGTCTCGATCAAATCTTAGAAACCGTGCAAAGCCAAAGCAGCAGCAGCAACTTTAGCGACGACCTCTCGATTCTCAAAATTGTATTTAATTAATTTCGTGATTAACGTTTGGCTGCATTAACGTTTGGCGGCTTAAGCTCAGCGCCACAAAAACCCACTCCGCTGCAATAAGAAAGCAAAGTGGGTTCTTACCCGGCGACTACAGCCAATAAACGGTTGAGCGGTCAGGACGCTGCAATTGCTAGTAACGTTTCTTGAAATTCGTCCTGATCTTTATAAATTTCGAAGATCAGATCCATACTAGCCACTTCAAACAAGATTTGGAGCTGTTGATTAAGTGAGCAAACACACAACCTTTTGCCAATTGCTCGCACTTTCTTTAAGGCGATCACCAACGCGCCTAGACCGGAACTATCCATAAAGCTCACATCTTGTAAATCTATCAAGATGATGGAAGCACCCGTATCAACAGCAGCATCAATTTGTTGATGTAACTGATCAACTTGAGTGCCGTCTATGATACCAACGGGTTGAACAACTTTGACTGGATTCATAACTTCAGGGTTGACTTACGTTAAGGACAACTAACAAGTACAGAACTGAGATTCGGATCTAGACGATCCTCAATACATCGCACGCTTTTGTTCTAAAAACCGTACGTTGCCATCCCCTTGGCACAGTAAAAAACTAAATATCGCGAGATAAATAAATAATCTACTTACCTCTGCGATTAATTACTGCTGATAGTTACTAGGATAGGCGGAGATTCGCTTGCAGTCATCCGCTAGCAATCGACCTTCAGATAATCTTTACTTGGCGCAGCTCCAGATAAAGGCTTAGGGATCTACGGCTTAATAAAGTCCCAGTTTTTTGTGGGGTGGGCATCTTGCCCGCTCTTAATGACTGGGCGG
>JAYUYI010000413.1:0-1541 GCA_043752545.1 Thermoleptolyngbya sp. | reverse complement strand
CCCAAAGCCGATGCAAACTGAAGGCTGACAGGTCAACCGACTGCCTGGAAAGGGCTGAAAGCAGCTCAGGGCGATCGATATAGGTCTGTAGCGCAGTGGCGATCGCCTCAGCGGTCACGGTTGGTAAAATCACCCCATTGACTTGATCTTTCACGACTTCTCCACAAAATCGGGACGCAATGATCGGCAGCTGCCAATCCTGCGCCTCTAGCTGGGTTAGCCCAAAGCCATCGGAGAGGGTCGGAAACAAAAACACATCGGCAGTTTGATAGAACGGATCTACGGCGTGGCGGGGCACAGCGCCAAACCAGCGCAGGTTGGGCAACGCCGCAAACTTGGCAAATTGCAGCGGTGGGGAGCCAACAATCCAAAACTCAATCGGTTGATTGACCAGCTGTGCCGCCGCCTGTAATAGGGCAGAAATTCCTTTCCGCACAATAAACTGCCCCAGAAATAGGACACGCAGGGGGCGATCGCTAGAAAATTGCGACGGGTACGTTCGTTGAAAAGCCGCCGCACCCCCCGTCGCCGCGTAGGCCAGCGGAATTACCTGGACTTTTGCCGCCGCCACGCCGACCGGCTGGAGCGCCCGGGCAGACCAGGTAGAATTGACCACAATGTGATCCGCAAGACGGCACTCTTCACGCCAGCTCTTCCAATAGGCCGAGGGTGCCCGCTGCACATCTACCCCCAAAGCGGCATAGGTAGCAGCATGATCCATAAATTCCTGGTAAACCCTGGATTCTTCTAGCCAGCCCGGATCAATTTGCCCCAGCACCGTCGTCCAGCCCTGCTGCTTGGCATAGCGGAAGATTTCCAGCGCCGCATAGCTATAGGCAAACAGAACCGGAGCTGACGGCAATTGAGCCAGCGTTGGCTGAAGCGACACTAGCGTTTTAATTGTCTGCCGTTGAAACCACTGATTCCGATCCAAGATTCGCTGCCAACCCTGCACACCACGCATGGTCTGATTCACCTCAAACCCCAAAGCAGCAGCCGTCCAGGCATACACAGGAGCAGCTGTGAGGGCAGGATGAATGCGATCGCGCAATCGAGATAAACCAGGTAACGGCCACCCATGCAGCAGCGATGAGGACGGCACCCAGGCATCAGTAACTAGAGCAGCAAGCTGATGCTGGTGATGCAGTGCCACCGCAACGGCATAATGCTCCCGAGCACCCAGTTGACAACAAATCCACATCGTCACGTTTGCATTCCCCCCTTAACGTGCTCCCATTCCAACCCCCCACACGACAATTGCGACCCCTCACACTTCGCTGTGTAGCCTAGCGTTCCAGCAACAGCAACCTTTAATACTCACCGATGCGGCCTTGCGGAGGGGGTGTGGGGGACGGGCTTCGTCCCCTGCTGGGGGTTTGGGGGAACCACCCAAGGCTGTTGGCTCGCTGCCACCCAAGGCTGTTGGCTCGCTGCCAAGCAACCCAACCACCCCATCAAGCCGAAATCGGCAGCGCCATCAGCAGACGATACAGCTCCAACGGCAACGGCTGACGTTGATGCCAATGCATCACCCCGTGCTG
>JAYUYI010000412.1:0-1545 GCA_043752545.1 Thermoleptolyngbya sp. | reverse complement strand
AGATCTTCAAACATCGGCTTCAGGTTCTATTTGAGTTAAGCGCGTTGCGCTGTATGTGTTAGATACTATGTTTCAAGCAACTCGGCAGCGGTTAGCACTGTGGTACACGATGGTGACTGCTGTATTGCTGCTGTTATTCGCCAGTGGGTTTTATTTATATGTGCGCACTACGCTAATTGAACGGATTGATGACACGCTCAATCATGTGGTGGAAGTTGTGCGGCGATCGCTTGTGATTGATGCCGCAATTGATACCGCAATTGATGCCGCAATTGATACCGCAATTGATACCGAAATTGATACCGAAATTGATACCGCGACTATTGATCCCTCCAGTCATCTGGCTCACTCAGAGGCGTCGAGTGCTCCTAGACGATCTATGCACCTCAATATAGAGGCCAGCTTTCGCGATAATCCCGATTCTGTAGATGATGACCATATCGATCTGGAGTGGTTTAATCCGGCGGGCGAGCTACTTTGGTCTACCTTTTCAACGGCACCTACTATTCCGCTGCATCCCAACAGTGCAGGTGAAACCGTCCATTTGACGCCAGACCAACTGCTGCGCCAAATTACCCAGCGGGTGGAAGTGAAGCAGCAGATTGTGGGGTATTTGCGTGTTAGTCATCCGTGGTTTGAAGTAACAAAACCAACCCGGCAGCTGATTCGAGATTTGGCTGTGGGGCTGGTGTTATTGGTGGGCGCTGTCGCGGCAATTGGGTGGTTGCTGTCAGGGCTAGCGATGGCTCCGATCCGCGATTCGTATCAGCGCCTGAAGCAGTTCACAGCGGATGCGTCCCACGAATTGCGTAACCCCATTGCGGTGATTCAAACGAATGTGCAGGTGGCCTTGGCTGACACAGAACTCGATCCTCTGGTGCAGCAGCAGCAGCTCAAAGTCATTGAACGGCTAACCCGGCGACTGGGTCGGTTGGTTGATGATTTGCTATTTTTGGCTCGGCAAGACAGTAGTGTGGCTCCCCTCAAGCGCGATAGTGTATCGCTAGATGAATTGCTTCAGGAAGTAATGGAGGAGCAGCAAACGATTGCGGCGGAGAAGGAGGTTGCTCTGAAGCTGGAGATTCATGAGGACGTGAGCGAAAACTCCCAGGGCTCATATCGCATTCAAGGCGATCGCGATCAGCTGACTCGGCTGTTGACCAATTTGATTAGTAACGCCATTCAATATACACCGCCCGGTGGCCGGGTCAGTGCCTCCATGCAACGGTTGAAGCAAAGCCTAGCCTCGATTCAAATTCAAATTCAAGATACGGGCGGCGGGATTGCTGAAGCGGCTATTCCCTATTTATTTGATCGGTTTTATCGAGCTGATCCGGCTCGTACATCTGGTTCATCAGCCGCCAATGGCAAACTTGGCGATGCCACAGGTTCGGGGCTAGGACTGGCGATCGCCAAAGTGATTGTCGAGAATCATCAAGGTCAGATTCATGCCCATAGTTCACCCCTTGAGGGCACTACGTTTACAGTCACGCTCCCTCAGACGGGGTCTACGTCAATAGTGAAATGAGGATGTGCTTTTTAAAT
>JAYUYI010000411.1:0-1547 GCA_043752545.1 Thermoleptolyngbya sp. | reverse complement strand
GACCAACCTGCTTCAGCGCGAGTGGGAGCGAATTGCCCAGATGCGCCTGTCGCCGCTCTATGTCTCGGTACACGCGACCGAACCCGATGTGCGGATTCGGCTACTGAAGAACCTGCGGGCTGGCCAGATTTTAGATCAATTGCGCTGGTTCCAATCAAATCGGCTGCAGATACATGCCCAAGTCGTGGTCTGTCCGGGGATCAACGATGGTGAACACTTGGAGCGTACCCTGCTCGACCTAGCCCAGTTCCATCAGGGCGACTTACCCACGGTGGCATCAATTGCCGTGGTGCCCGTAGGACTGACTCGCTTCCGCCCCGCCGCCGATGAACTGGTCCCCGTGACTGCCGCCGATGCGACGGATGCGATCGCCCGCGTTCAGACCCTCCAGCACCAGTTTCGCCAGCAGTTTGGCTCTACCGTGGCTTGGCTGGCAGACGAATGGTTTCTGATTGCCGGAGCCGACCTGCCCCCCGAATCGCACTACGAAGATTATCCTCAAATTGGCAATGGCGTTGGGTCGATTCGACAATTTTTGAAGCAGTTTAAAGCGGCAGCTAAACGACTGCCCACTGACGTCGCTCCTGCTCGCCAGTTCACCTGGGTGGTGGGTAACGCCGTTGCACAGGCGTTTCAGCCCATCGTCCGTCGCTTAAATCAGGTGAACGGGCTAGACGTTAAGCTGGTGGCGCTGCGGAGCGACTATTGGGGGCAAGACATTACGGTCACAGGGCTGCTCACAGGGCAAGACTTATTACAAGCCCTCCAAGACCAACCGCTAGGCAACGGAATTTTGCTGCCATCGCTGATGTTGAAGCAGGGCGATACTCGTTTTTTGGACGATGTTACCGTAGCAGATCTAGAGCAGGCTCTAAATACCACTGTGTTTGTGGTGTCTGGGATTGATGACCTGATATCCACCTGTATTCAATCAATCGCCCCTACACCAGTCGGATAAGGCTGGTTGGGGCTAAGGCGCTCAATGTCCCTCCTTGCAAACCCAGGTATAGCAATACCAGTAAGCTTAGAAGTGCCAGAACTGTTAAGTTTCGGGTAATTTTACGCAATACACTCATGGCCGCCTAAGGAAAAAATAAATTTTAGCCACCGACATCCATGCAGGTGCTCTATCGGATCATTGACTCACATTGCTACCCTTTGCGAACCCGCAACGATACCTATGATGTGAAGAACGCCTGACATTTTTGTTATAGAGAATAGCATCCAGGTTAGGCTAGTTTGGACAGCAGTTAAGCTGGTAGTCTAGCCGTTGCGTGTGACCTAAGGATCTCCACAGCTGATCTCCTTAGTCATATCACGACTCCGTAAGATGACGTCATAATCGTTGAGCATTTTGGAATAAGCATGAAACTGGCAGCGCGAATTGAGCGAGTATCGCCATCGATGACATTGGTGATTGACTCGAAGGCAAAGGCGATGAAGGCTGAGGGAATTGATGTCTGTAGCTTCAGCGCTGGTGAACCGGACTTTAATACCCCAAAGCATATCGTTGAAGCGGCTAAGGCAGCGCTGGATGCTGGTAAAAC
>JAYUYI010000410.1:0-4217 GCA_043752545.1 Thermoleptolyngbya sp. | reverse complement strand
AAAGCTGATTGACGCCATCCGCTACAATTTTGAGCGCATCAATATCTAGCCCCGAATCGGTCTCGTCCAAAATGCCGAGCTTCGGTTCTAGCAGCGCCATCTGCAAAATTTCGTTGCGCTTTTTCTCGCCGCCCGAGAAGCCTTCGTTGACGCTGCGGTTCAAAAAGGCCGCATCCATTTTGACTACATCGAGCTTTTGCTGCACTAGTTCATCAAAATCAAAGGCGTCTAGTTCTTCTAGCCCCTGATGTTTTTGGCGAGAATTATAGGCCACGCGCAAAAAGTCTAAGTTGCTCACCCCCGGAATTTCCAGCGGATATTGGAACGCCAGAAACACCCCCGATCGCGCCCGGTCTTCTGGCTCTAATTCCAGTAAGTTTTGGCCTAAAAACAACACCTCTCCACCCGTGACCTCATAGGCCGGATGCCCCGCCAAGACTTTAGAGAAAGTGCTTTTCCCAGACCCGTTTGGTCCCATGATGGCGTGAACTTCGCCCGCTTTGATCTCCAGATTCATCCCTTTCAAAATCTGGGTACCGTCTACATTAGCGGTTAGTTCTTTGACCGATAGAATAACCGGACTGTTCTCAATAATCACGTCGTGCTCCTCTGCGCTAAATCGTTCCCTAACCCACACTGCCCTCTAACTTCAAAGCCAATAGGCGATCGGCTTCTACGGCAAATTCCATCGGCAGTTGGCTAAATACGTCTTTGCAAAAGCCGCTAATCATCATCGAAATCGCATCTTCTGCCGAGATGCCCCGCTGCCGAAAGAAGAACAGCTGATCTTCCCCAATTTTGGAGGTGGAGGCTTCGTGCTCGACGCGAGCCGTATTATTCTGCACTTGAATGTAAGGGAATGTGTTTGCCCCCGCCGTGTCGCCAATCAGCATCGAGTCGCACTGTGAATAGTTACGTGCTCCGTCTGCTTTTGGCCCAATTTTGACTAGGCCGCGATAGCTGTTTTCAGACTTGCCCGCCGAGATCCCCTTCGAGATGATCGTGCTGCGAGTATTTTTGCCGACATGCACCATTTTGGTACCCGTATCGGCTTGCTGCATGTTGTTCGTTAGCGCCACCGAATAAAACTCGCCCACCGAGTTGTCGCCCACTAGCACGCAGCTCGGATACTTCCAGGTAATCGCAGAACCAGTTTCCACCTGCGTCCAAGAAATCTTGGAATTGACGCCCTGGCACAGCCCGCGTTTGGTGACAAAGTTGTAAATGCCGCCCTTGCCGTTGGCATCGCCAGCGTACCAGTTTTGCACCGTGGAATATTTAATGTCGGCATTGTCGAGCGCCACCAGCTCCACCACTGCCGCGTGCAGCTGGTTGGTGTCAAACATGGGAGCCGTGCAGCCCTCTAGATAGCTGACCGAGCTACCTTCCTCGGCCACAATCAGCGTCCGCTCAAACTGACCCGAATCGCCGTTGTTGATGCGGAAATAGGTGGATAGCTCCATGGGGCAGGTGACGCCCTTGGGAATATAGACAAACGATCCGTCGGTAAAGACGGCGGCGTTAAGCGCTGCAAAAAAGTTGTCGCCCACCGGCACCACGCTACCCAGATATTTCTGGATTAGCTCGGGGTACTCCCGCATCGCTTCCGAAATTGAGCAGAAAATGACGCCTACTTCAAACAGCTTCTCGCGGAACGTTGTCGCCACAGACACACTGTCAAAAATGGCATCTACTGCCACATTCGACAGCCGCTTTTGCTCAGAGAGCGGAATGCCCAACTTCTCAAACGTCTCTAGCAGCGTGGGATCCACATCGTCTAAGCTATTCAGCTTTTTCTGCTGTTTCGGAGCCGAGTAGTAAACAATAGTTTGGTAATCGATTTTGGGATAACCGACTTCTGCCCAGGTCGGCTCGTCCATCTTGAGCCACTGGCGATACGCCTTAAGGCGAAACTCCAGCATAAAATTTGGCTCGTTTTTCTTGGCAGAAATCAGCCGAATGACATCTTCACTGAGTCCGGCGGGGATGGTGTCGGACTCAATATCGGTGACGAAGCCGTACTTATACGGTTGGTTAACGAGGGAGGTGACGGATGCAGTCATCGGTTAAATGTTCTCTCAATGGGAAGGGCTGGGGATGAGGCGGTCTGGGGTGGGACGGTGATCGACTCGCCAGAGGCTGTAAGAAATTAAATAAGTTTTGAGTTTGGCGGTCAACCTGAGATTGAAAAATCTTTTACCTCTCATCCCCCAGCCCCTTCTCCCACAAGGGTAGATAGGGATCTAGAAGTAAAGTCTTGGCTCGAAACCCCTCTCCCGCTCTGGGAGAGGGGTTGGGGTGAGGGGGATCGGAGTTTTGTCAGTCAATCAGGCGGTCAACTCAACACTCAAAATTCAAAACTCACTCCTAGGGATTGTTGGTCACACTACGAATTTCATCGAAGCCGATTTCTTGTTGGGTACCCGCAAAGTCGTTATCGGCTGGCAGGAAAAGCATGCAGTGACACTCCATGCGCTCGCGCATGGGGACACAGGGGCAGTTCCAATAGGCCGCAGCGGCCTCAGCCTGTTTATCTTCGTAATGGCGGCAGGGGCAAAGGGGGGCACCCAAATCATCTTTATGTTTGGCAAGACCCTCAATGACAACCGCCGTCACGCTGGGATCGACACAAAAATAGGTGCCTGTGCGCTTGGCGTAGCTCTCGGAGAAGCTGCGCATTAATTCGAGATTTTTATCTGAAGCTTGAGTTGGTTTATCCATTGGGGTAAGGCGACAGAGCGGGCAATTAGCTTCTATAATTAAAGCAACCTCTGTGTTGCTTAAGTCTATTCTAAAGTGTAAATCTACTTTAGCAACATCTAAGTTGTCAAAGTCAATTCTAAGTCTTTTTGGCTTTACTTTTTGGAATCGGTAGATGACAACGATTCAAGAACCATCCACCAAGCAAGATATCCTGCACCATCTGGTGAAACAGGGGCCGATTAGTGCGCAAGTGCTGGCTGAGCATTTGGGTATTAGTTCCCAAGCGGTGCGTCGTCACCTGAAGGATTTAGAAGATGAGGGGCTGATTGAGCGGGAAACGGTTCAGGTGGGGATGGGACGACCAAACCACTTGTATAGCCTCAGTCGAGAAGGACGCGATCGCCTCCCAGAGCGCTACAACGACTTTGCCGTTTCGCTATTAAACACCCTGGCACAAACAGTCGGACCCGACCAAATGGGCACGATTTTGCGTAAGCAGTGGGAGCAAAAGGCGCAAGACTACCGCCAGCAGGTGGGCTTAGGCTCACTGGCAGAGCGCGTGGCTCGCCTAGTAGAACTGCGGCGGTTAGAAGGCTACATGGCAGAATGGCATACTGTAGATGGTGATGCAGGCGGTGACGGTTCCGGCAACAGCGCCCCCCAATACATCATCACAGAGTACAACTGCGCGATTTCCCAAATTGCTGAGTCGTTTCCTAGCGTCTGTGGTCACGAGCTAGACATGTTTGAAATGGCGCTGCAAGGCTGTAGAGTGCAGCGGACGCACTGGCAAGCCAATGGGGAACATCGCTGCGGCTATCTAATTCAACCGAAGTAATTTTTCTGAACGTAATTTTTCTGATAATACGCGTCTATGACGACTTCTCAGCCCGCCCCGATGGAATTTCTCACCCCTGATGAATGTGCCGAAGTCGATCGCGCCCTAATGACTTCAGGCGATCGCTTTTCTACTCGGGTTGCCATTTACTCACTGCGAGCACTAAAACAAATTGCCCAGCAGTCGGGGGATGCGATCGCCGAGTTAACCCCACAGCAGATTGCCGCCTGGGTGGAGCAAGACCCGGTGCTGCATCCTGAGCGCGGCTTCGACGAAGAATTCAAAGTATTTTTTGGCCGATTAGTCATCTCCTCACTCAAACCCCTGCGGCAGATTTCCGCTGAAACAGGAGTGGCGATCGATGCCTTGACCGTTTCGCAGGTGGTTAGTTGGTTTGAGCAAAAAGCCAAACTCCGAATTCAGCAGAGCAGCGACCCTACTCCTTCGAGCCAGCCATGACAGTAAAACCCAACCCACAGCCGCCCGCGCCGTCTCAACCTATTTCTGCGAGTGTGGCTCAAAGCGTTTGGCAAGCCAAGCCGTGGTGGTGTCAGCCCTGGTCGATTTTGCTGACCGGGTTTGGGCTAATTGCCGCTAGCTGGGTGCTGCTAAAAATAATTTGGGTGACTGTATTAGTGGCGATTCCACTGTTGGCCTGGATGGGGTTTTTCTTGTT
>JAYUYI010000409.1:0-1550 GCA_043752545.1 Thermoleptolyngbya sp. | reverse complement strand
CGGCCTTTGGGCAGTTGGTGCAGCGGCTGCCGCAGCTCCACCTGGCCAGCGTTTATTCCCATTTAGCCACCGCCGATAGCCTCGATCAGACCGTGATGCGGCTGCAACAGACGCGGTTTCAGGCGGCGATCGCCCATCTGCGTGCGGCTGGCATTGATCCACCCAAGCTACATTTGGCCAATTCGGCGGCAACGTTGAGCGATCCTGCGCTGCACTACGATCGCGTCCGGGTGGGTCTGGCGCTCTATGGGCTACATCCGGCTCCCCACCTGGCCAGTCAGATTGACCTGCAACCTGTGCTGCAAGTCAAGGCGCGGGTGACGCAGGTAAAAACCATTGCAGCGGGGGAAGGGGTGAGCTACGGCCATCAGTTTGTCGCCGATCGAGAGCTGGCGATCGCCACGGTGGGAATTGGCTACGCCGACGGCGTTCCTCGCAACCTATCGAACAAAATGACCGTGCTCATACGCGGGCAGCGGGTGCCTCAAGTAGGAGCCATTACAATGGATCAAGTTATGCTAGATGTGAGTGCGATCGCCCAATTGCAAGCCGGTGAAGTGGTTACATTATTGGGGCAAGACGGCACAGAACAAATTTCTGCGGACGATTGGGCCACGACCCTGAACACCATTTCGTGGGAAATTCTGTGTGGTTTCAAGCATCGTCTGCCGCGTCTAACCGTCAATCAGCCTCAAGATGCTTGGGATGAAGCGGTACCCTAAGAAGATATTTCAAACGTCTGATCGCTGGGATCAAACCAGGCTCGACCCCGCTAGATCCCCCTTGAAACGCTATTGTGTACACACCTCAATTTAATCCGCGAAGCCCTGTCAGATCCCCCCAACCCCCCTTAAACAGCTACTGTGTACACACAAGTCTTAAATCCCTACTTTCAACGGTTTGCCCTCACCCCCTAGCCCCCTCTCCCAGTGACGGGAGAAGGGGAACCGAACCCAAGAGATACCTCCGACTCCCCTTCTCCCCCCTTGGGAGAAGGGGTTGGGGGATGAGGGTAAGCTGTGTGTACACAGTAGCCTCCCACATGGGGAGAAGGGAGCCAGAACTCTCGCTGCCAGCCTCCTAGCTGGGAATGCCGGGTAGCGGCTCTACCGCTTCATCGCAGGGGAGGCAGAGCCTCGGAATCTACGTTCCTAGGCAGAGCCTGAGGAACGAGGCTGTTGGTTTTAGGGACTTGCGTGTACACGGTAGCCTTAAAAAGGGGGACTAGGGGGGATCACGCCGGATCCAGACCGAATGTAATGGCTGATATGGGGAACAGTTTTGAGTTCTAGGCGCTTACCCGAAACGACAGCTTATGTGCGGATCACCCGTCAGTCTTGGCAAAACGGCAAGATTGAAGGTGAAGTTCGAGCCAACTCCTATGAGTGGCAATTTCAATGGCGGTTTAGCCAGGGAGAGTTGATTGTGGAACCGTCTTTGGGGCGAGCCTTGATCAAAGATGCTCTAGAACGTTTTTTGGAACAGTGTGATTATCAATTGGAACTGGGTGGCGATTATTCGTTTACGATTCGGGCAGAAATTTAGGCAGG
>JAYUYI010000408.1:0-1551 GCA_043752545.1 Thermoleptolyngbya sp. | reverse complement strand
GATCACCCCTGCCAGCTGCTCTGGGGTTTGCGGATACACTAGACAAACAGGAGCGGTGCAAACAGGAGCGGTAGGGTTGACCCGATGAGGGGCGATCGCGGCCATGATCTGCTGCTGCATCGCGGCCTCCACCGCTTCCCAGCGGACAGCGCCAGCTCGACCCACAATTTGTTCTAAACTTTCTAACGATTGAGCGACGATGCTCATGAGCAGCTCCCCAAGGCCATAGTTCAACCCCCGACTGTATACCAGAGACTGTATACCAGAGTATGTAGATAGGGAACCGCAATCTATGGATAATCTACGAGAAAGTAGAAAAAATGGGCTGAGACCTCCCAGAACTTTGCATTTTAGTGTGGGGCTGAGCCATACCCACTCTGCGAATAAAAATCATCAGACTTGGCAGCCGAATTGCTGCTATTCTTATTTTTTACACTCGGCTTTTGCACTGCATCTCCCCCATCAGCCGGTCAGCTGTTCTCAGCCAGTTACGATCTTGAGCCGCTCCTAGCCCCAATAGTCTCCCAATATTCAGTTGCTCAAGCTTTCAGTGCGTTTAGCCTCGCTTCACGCATTCAGATCAACCCTATTTCATGGCTCTTGATTTGTGCCATATAAATTTGTGGCATATAGATTTGTGACACATAGACCTATTTTTTCAGACTGAGGGTTTCTTGCGTGACCATCACCCGCCCTGTGACTAGCCCTACCGTAGTCCCAAATCGGCTGAAAAATAGAGTAGGCAACGTTTTTGTGGTTGCCTATCAAGAGCCGACTGATGCGCTAGAAGCCGCTTTGAGCGCAGAAGGGTTTCAACACCAGCTACTGCGCCAATCCGATACTGCCGAATCCCAAACCTATGCAGCCATTTATCGCTGTATGTTGAATCATCAGCGGGCGTGGCAACAGGCCGCCAAGGCCACCCAGCCCAGCTTGATCGTGGAAGCGGATTTTGTCCCGGTTGTAGGCATGGGAAATTTGCCGCTGCCGTTTAATCCGATGCAGCCTCATGTCGGGGTTGCTTGGCTCTATACCTGTGCGTCTCAGGTTTATAGTATTAGCCTAGGAGGCCATGCCGAAGGATTTTCTAGTGCGACGGTGGCCTATATTGTGACGCCCGCTGCTGCGCGCCATTTGTGCGATTTGGTGCCACACATTACAGAGCAATATGGTACGGGCTACTCTAACTTTGACTCTAAAATTGATGGGTTTTTGCGGCAGCGCGGATTCAAAAACTACATTCCTTTTCGTAACTATGGCGAGCATGGCGGGTTTCCTAGCCCAGAGCATCGCCATCATGGCATTAGCGGTATCCATCGAGCCGATGTGTTGTATGGCAAGTTAGCGTTTCTGCCGAGCTATGCGGGAGCAGGGCGAACCCGGTGGTTGCGGTTGATGCGGGTGCGCCTCACCGCACGCCTGAAGGGGATGGGGCGATCGCTGCTCGGTCGATTGGTTCGATTCAAAGTCCTGAGAACGTGCAGCACACCCAAAAAAATGCTGACGTTTGCGATTCGACGCCAGCTCACCACAAAAATTTAGCGCTTTCCG
>JAYUYI010000407.1:0-4229 GCA_043752545.1 Thermoleptolyngbya sp. | reverse complement strand
TTAATTGCGTCTCTACACGAACAGGCTTAGGGCATCTCGGCTAACTCTGGACTTGCCTTTTGAATCACACCTGCAACCGTTTGAGCAACTACAGGATTTTCCCAATAGCTGCCGTGGGCTTCACCGCCAAACAGCAATGGTAGAATTTGCTGCCGCACGGGGGTCAGCAGCCGCTCTTTCCAGGTATTAGACGGAACCAACACATCCTGGATTTCTACTAGCTGCTGACTGGGCGTATTGTCCTTCTTGTAGTTAGGGTCTAACAGCAGAGGCATCACTCCCTCTAACGGATAGGCAACAGGATCCCCAGGATGGGCAAAGTTACGCCAGGGCAGGGGGCGCTGCCGACGCACAGAAAGAGCTTCCAGCAATTCTTTTAATTTGGGCGTTACGTCGTGGCTACTAGCCCCGTTCTGATTAATTAAATTGAACAGAGCGAGCGGTGAACCCATCGTAGATACACTCGCCAGCGTAATCCCAGTTTGGGCATCTTTCTCTCCCTCCAATAGTGCGTCGCGGATACCAAATAGTGTGTTGCGGATGCGCTCTACACTCTGGCGAATCCCGGGTTCTGATGTATCTAAACTAGGATCTTCCCAGCGCGTTGCAAATAGGATGTCGAATAAGATGACGGTGCCCCAGCTATGGGTCACTAGGTGCAGACGATCGCCATCAGCCATGTCTTTAAGCCCCAACAGCCCTTGACTTTCCAGTTTCCTGACTGCTTTTGCGCCAACGTGACGGCTGAGATAGAGCGCGCCATCGCCGACAAATTCTAAAACTCCCTCTGACCGAAATTTATTGAACCAGAACTTGTCCCATGTGGGTGAATTCCGGAAGCCCTGAAGTAATTCTTGTTGGGCTTCTATGCCTACATCACCCCAAAACAAAATAATTGGCTTGAGGGTAAGAGTAGGGGCGTTGATAGATGTCTTAATTCGCTCAAACAGCTTAGTTGCAAGAGCCTGGAACTCTTGCTGATTGCGAGTTTTGACGCCATGGATAAAGAGTACATAGTCGGTAGACATAACGTTTACTCCGAGAACTGGTTTAAATCGCTGTGGTCAGATTCGCCCAATTCAGAGCCGATTCCTGATTGGTGCTCCTAATCGTTAAACTTTGTCATGGAAGTGATGTCATTAAACTGACAATATCTATGGTTGTATCCACCTCGTCCCTCTTTACGATCAAACCATGAGAAATATGCAGTCTTTTAGTTCCACCCCAGCCTCACGATCAATACAGCACAGGTTCCGGCGATATCAGGTGTGTCTCCTGCTGGTGGCGTTTTGCCTCTTACTCCCAAGTTGTGCAAAGCCCGATCCGCGTGAGACATTTTTAGAAACCAAAAACTGCATTGAATGCAACTTGAAGGGCAAAGACTTGAGCCAAAAAGACCTCAGCACTGCCCAATTGAACCGAGCTGATCTCACCGAGGCTAACCTCAGCAACGCTAATCTCAGCTCAGCATTGCTAGATACGGCCAATCTCAGCAACGCCAACCTCAGCAACGCCAATTTGAGTGGAGCCGCGTTGCCAGGGGCAAATTTATCTGGGGCGAATTTAGAGGGCGCAAATTTAACTAAAGCGTTTTTGAGAAATGCGGATCTGAGCAACGCCAATCTGAGTGGTGCAAACCTGGCTGATAGCGATCTGAGCAATGCCAAGATGGACGGTGCAATCCTAACAGGGGCGACGCTTCAAGGCGCAATTTTACCCGATGGTTCAGTGCAGAAATAGGGTGTTTTGGCCAACGCGTTTGAGGAAATTCGGTGAATGGCTCCAATGCCAAAGAGGGGATAGCGATCGCACTAAAACAAAATCAACTTAACAAGAACTCTTCTTATATAAAAACCGCCAAAAAGTAAAGAGCTTTTGTAGCTATTCTCGTTAAAATTTGAACGGTAGGGGTCTAAAACTTCAGCCCAAGAGCCGCAAGGGCGATCGCCCCTTGCGGCTGAAGCGTAGTTAGAAGTGACTTTTCAAGATGTCAGCCTTCCCTGCCTTCCCCGCCTTCCCCGCCTTCCTCGCTTTGCGGTGGAGTGGCTGGCACTGGGGCAGGGGCAAATTCACCTGGGGCAAAGATCCGAGTAGGAACTGGGGTCGTTGGCACTGGAGCGGTGGACGCGCCTTCTCCACCTTCACCGCCCTCTCCACCTTCACCGCCCTCTGCACCTTGCCCGCCCTCTCCACCTTCACCGCCCTCTGCACCTTGCCCGTCCTCTGCACCTTGCCCGTCCTCTGCACCTTGCCCGTCCTCTCCGCCTTCACTGCCCTCTCCGCCTTCACCGCCAGCAGCATCGGTGAGCAGATATTCTTGCCCAACCCCTTCCATCCTCGGGTTCGCTGTCGTAGAACTGTTTAATCCAGCCGCGATCGCCTCTGTCCCCAGCGATTGTGCCAACACACAGGCACCGATACCTGTCCAAAGCTTGATTTGACGTTTCATGTTCAATCTCCAAAAATAGGGTCTAGACTCAACTGATTCGACGTGCGCCACGGGTGATCCAATCGATGTTGGCCAACCAGTGGGTAAAACAAAAAACTCAACTTATCACGCGATCGCCATGATTTTGTGTATTGAAAACGTGCTTGCGGCAGACACTCTGAAAACCATCGTTAGCAGCTTGGAAACAGCGGAGTTTGTGGCTGGCAAAACCACCGCTGGCTGGCATGCCAGCTTGGTCAAGCACAACACTCAGCTCAAAGGGAATGATGCGGCGGCGCAAGAAGTGCAAACCACGGTAATCCAGGCTCTGCAAAAAAATGCGCTGTTTCAAATGGCGGTGCGCCCCAAAACCATTCGGGTGCCCATCTTTAGCCGCTATGAAGCGGGTATGTCCTACGGAACGCATGTAGACAATGCCATCATGGGCGACACACCCGCCATGCGATCAGATGTATCGCTGACCCTATTTCTCAACTCACCCAGTGCCTACGAAGGCGGAGAACTGGTGATTGAGGATACGCAGGGTGTCCAGCCGTTTAAACTGGCCGCAGGTGCAGCAATCATCTACCCCTCGACTACGCTACACCGCGTGGAGCCAGTCACCCAGGGTGTCCGGATGGCGGCTGTGACCTGGGTTCAGAGTTTAGTGCGAGATGCAGGCGATCGCGAAATTCTGTTTGACTTAGATACCGCTCGACAGGCGCTGTTTGAAAGCTATGGCAAAACCCCAGAATTTGACCTAATTTCTAAAAGTCATGCCAACCTGTTGCGCAAGTGGGCAGAACTCTGAGCTATCTTCTGAGCCGGATTCTGAGCCGGATTCTGCTCACTTGCTGCAATTTTGATCTAGGCTCATAGATAAGTTGGGCAGCCCGCCGCAAACGATTCGCCTAACTTGCTGCATGGGTAAAGACCACAGGAGTAGAGACGTTGTACCAGAACGTCTCTACTTCCAGCCGGCTCGATCCATAATTTGCAAAGCCTCAGCGTTATTGCGCCCAAACGTAGCCGCATTCACGAGATCTTCTTTGAACTGGCCAAAGCCTGCCACGATTGGATCGACCGCAACCCCTGCCACGGCTGGATATTCACTATTGCCCAGCGCAAACAGACTCTGAGCCGTTTGGCTAGCCAGGTGTTCTAAGAACTGAACAGCAGCGGCTTTGTTGGGAGAGTTTTTGAGGACGCCGCCCCCCGAGATGTTGACGTGGGTGCCGCGATCGCGCTGGTTGGGGAAGAACAGCCCAACTTGGTCGGCTACCGCCCGTTCCTCTGGCTTTTCAGATTTGACGAGGCGGGCGTAGTAGTAGGTGTTGGCGATCGCCACATCTCCAGCCCCAGCCGCCACCGCCTGAATCTGTACGGTATCACCCCCTTCTGGCGGACGGGCAAAGTTGGCTACCAGCCCGCGTGCCCAATCTTCCGTCTCGCTGGCACCATGGGCGGCCAAGAGTGCGCCTGTCATAGACAGGTTGTATACATTGGTGGAAGACCGCACCAAAATCTTGCCGCGCCACTTAGCATCCGCCAGAGCTTCATAGCTAGAAAGCTCGGCTGGGTTAACGCGGTCTTTGCTATAGAACAGCACCCGTGCCCGTTTGGAAAAGCCAAACCAGTGCCCGTCGGGTTCGCGCAGGTTCGCAGGAATGGCGGCGGTTAGCAGGCTGGACGAAATGGGCTGCAAAATGCCAGCTTCTTGCGCGCGCCATAGCCGCCCTGCATCGACGGTGATCAGAACATCGGCAGGGCTATTGACGCCTTCACTTTTGACCCGCTCAAT
>JAYUYI010000406.1:0-1555 GCA_043752545.1 Thermoleptolyngbya sp. | reverse complement strand
GGCGATCGCTTGCCAGGTTTTCCCGTTGCTAGTAGAGCGGTAGACGGCCCCGTTAGTGGCACCCGCTAGTAGCGTAAATCGTTGAAACCTCGTGCCTGCGGGTAAATCGGGATCAAAAGCATCGTTGAGAGTGAGCTGTTGAACGTTTGGATCTTCAGAAATTCGCGTAATTGTGCGCGTTTGACCGTTGAGCGTCAGCGTGTCTCCAACTTGAAATTCTCCGTGAAAATTTGTATCTTGTCCGCTGACGACAGTATGACGACTGGAAAGGGTGCCCGTGCCTGCTTGAGTGAAGCCGATCAGAGCGGTGATTGTCGGGTGTAATAGTCCTTGATTCATCGCTGTCCAACGATCGCCACCATCGCTCGATCGAAAGACACCACCGCCTGCTGTGCCCACAAAAATATCGTTGTTGAGTGGATTGATAGCGAAGCTGGTGACGTTTGGAACGGTCAGTCCCGTCTGGCGAATTTCAGGATCGATCGGGTCACCCCCCGTCCATGTAAGTCCGTGATCGCTCGATCGCAGTACGCCATTGCCATCAGTCCCAGCCAGCAAATTGCTGCCATAGTTCGCGATCGCTTGCACATTCAGGTGGGTTAAGCCTTGGTTGACCGCTTGCCAATGGTTGCCTCCATCGGTCGATCGCAGGATGCCGTTTCCTGCCGTTCCTGCCAAAATTCCGGTTAGCTCATTGGTATGCTCGAAATAAACTAGCGTATTAATCCGCGTGTTGAGGTTAGGAACTGCTTCTGCCGATGGCTGCACCGATTTCCAGCTTGTTCGCCGCAGCAGGAATTTTTGCTCTATGCGATCGCGGGTAAATGCGGCATTAATACTCAGCACCCTATCAGATTCGATCGCCGTAACGGTGCGAGTTTCCACCACTGCACCCCCAGCATCGACTAGCAAAATGTCGTCCCCAATTTCAACCTCTTGACGGAAACGAGTACGACAGCCCACAACGCGGGTGCGATCGCGACTATTGCTAACGGTGCCCTGACCCAGCTTTGGCAGCATGTCCCTGGCAGTGAATAGGTAGACTTCATCAGTAATGTCTTGCGGAAAGGGCGTGTCAAGGGTCAGTTGGGTTGGAGATTCAACGCTGATGATTTCGTGTCTTTGGTTGGCGATCGTGAGATTGCCGCCCACAAGTTCTGCGGTGAAGTTAGTTCCACAGCCTACTAGGGTGCCCCCACTGTTCAGACTGCTCAACGTACCCGTCCCGGATTTTAGTAGCGGGGTAGCGCGTAGGAGTTTGCCGTCGGCGGTGCCTGCTAGGAGCGTGTCGATCGCAAAGGACGTTCCTGGCGGTAGATCAGTCGCAGCACCGAGGCGCAGTTCTTGATCAGAGCGCACTTCTAGCACCACATGAGGCTGTCCGAGCAGGAAAATCGTGTCTCCTGGCTGTAGTTGCGTGAAGCGGGTGAGAGTGCCTGTGAGCCAGGGAGAGTTACGATCGCCCGATACGCTGCCAGTACCGGGCGTTGCGATTGCTAGCAGGGCCGTGATGTTGAGCGGGTCGAGTCCATTGAGCGGAACCCACTGGTTGCTG
>JAYUYI010000405.1:0-4232 GCA_043752545.1 Thermoleptolyngbya sp. | reverse complement strand
TTGGGCGGGAGAAATCCTACCGTCATCAGACCGTAGCCTAAACCTTGGTTTTCAGTTTCCGATTATGAACGGTTCTACCCTGATCGACAAGGTCAAATGTAGCTGCACGTGGCTGATTGTTTTTGCTAAATTTCCAAGATGTCCTTGCTAAATTTTCAAAACGTCCCTGAAATCGAGATTTAGCTGGGAATGTAATCAGTGTCCACTCGTCATTCTACAACTTGCCATTCTATAAAAAGATTTACAAATCGTTAATTGATCCGGTCGGAGCCTGATCTTCGTCAATTTGTCAATTGTTTTCTCGGTAGTATCAAGTTCTCAAGCTATTGGGATTGTCAAGTTTTGTATCTAGAGCTACAGCAGCGGCATGCCATCCTTTTTGACATGGAATTGAGTATTTGAATGCTATTTAGCGGTAGGGATTCAGGTCTAGACTAGAACCTTGATCTCTCCTGATGGCCACCAGTCATAGCCACAATAACAATAGAAATAGCTGTTGTAGAAATAGCTGTACTGATGATTTGGCTGTCTTCTGGGAAATCTAAATTAAGATTTAGGCAGGGTGATCACGTTGCCCATTCCAGCACAATGTTTGTCAGATCTTTGCTGCGCGCTTAATTTCCCTCTAGACGTCTGATTTATCTCTGTTTGCCTGAATGTAATGCGCAAACGTTTGCTGTACGAAGTCCCCTGCCAGCCACGAGTCCCTTTCAGCCACTATTTTAGATACCACCGTGATTCCTCAACAGGCTCAAATTCAGGATCTACTTAATACAATTGATGAGGTACTGAACAAAACCAGTCCCCGATTGCCTTGGGTGATGACGGGTGATGCCGATCAACAGCGCCGCGTGTTAGAACAGACCCGCCGCTATTTATTGGCCTTGCAGCAGTCCGAATCGAGCAGCAGCAGCCCAGCGAGTGAGGCCGCACCAGGCATTGAGGGAGGGCAGTCCGCAGGTGCTTTGCAGGACTATGCCCCAGGATATCCACAGGGCTATGCCGCGTCTTCAGTGGAGTCGGCACAGCAGGTATTGCAGGCAGTATTGCAAGAAATGAGCTATCTGCGCACCAGCGTCATGCAGCCCATGCGGAGTGATCTGGATCTGCTGTATCACCAGCGCGAAAGCCTGATGCAAGAAATTAAGGTACTGGAAGCGCAGCGTCAGCAATATACGCTGTCTTCGGCCAGTCAACAGCAGATGATGTCAGACTTTTTGCAATCGTTGATGGGGCGGTTGCAAGAAAACTTGACTGGGCAGGTAGCCCAGATGCTGTCCAGTTTGGAAGCGCAGTCCAGTCGCGATCGCGCCTTGATGGGGTCTGAGGGAGGCGCGCCGCCGACGCTGCTGCCAGCTGCCAATTCTGCCACCTATCAACCGGTGCTAACGCCTACCGAACGGCTAGAACAGCTCCAGCGGGTACAATCCCAGTCGGATCAGCTGTTGCTCAGGTTAGACAGCACCCTCCGCGTCATTTTTGAATCGTTGCAAACCAACCTCCAGACCTACGAAGACTCCTTGGGTGTGGGGCTAGATAAAATGCATACGCTGGGGCAGCAGGGCGAAGCGATGTTTACTGCCCTGGTGAATCGGTTGGCTCAACAGTTGGGGCGAGAGGCGTCTAACTATCTTCAGTCTTCGCTCCAAGACCCAAACTGGACAGCCCCCGAACCGCCTGTCGCTGAGCCTGTGCCGGGGCAGACTGCCTCCCCTCAACCCCCAGCAAATGCCACTGCGGCCACACCTGCAACCGTTACTCCTGTTGCCCATGATCTTGATCCTCAGACCGAAATTCAAACGGATGAGGGAGCGAACGAGGTCTTAGAAGAGGTCTTAGAAGACGAAATCGATTTGTTGCTCAGCGAACTGCGCGGAGACACCCCGCCCGCCCATCTGTCTGCTGATATCCATGGGGCAGGGCGATCGCTAGATGCGGATGTGAGTGAGGATCAGACCGCCAATCTCAGTGACTTAGACCGCTTGAACCTGGAGGTAAACGATCTAGATCTGGATTTGGATGCGTCTTTCACTGCCGCCAGCCCGCTAGCGGGGCTAGATGAGGAGCTGACCCTGGTTCAGGGCAATATAGCTGACGACGACGATCTGACCTTTTTTCAGGTCAACGAAGAGCTAACTCAGTTTCAGTTAGACGACGATGAGAGCGCCGATGACTTCGCCCAGCTCCTCTCTCCACCGCTGGTTGACAACTTAGATTCGGCGCTAGATCTACTGAATCAAATTAGTACAGGCAGTACAGATTTAGAACCAAATCCAGCAGAACCAAACCCAGCAGAACCAAACCCAGCAGAGCCAAACCCAGTAGAAAATGATGCTCTAGCGGCGGCGTCTGCCTCTTCAACAGCCGGCGATCGCCCCTCTAGGATTGCGTCCTCAGCGGCGGCAGCGGCGGATATTCCCTATGAAGACCTAGACGAATTTTATGAGAGCCTGTTTGGTGCGTCGGCCATTACAGTCGATGAAAACTGGGCAGATGATCCGGTTGATCGGCATGTGGCAGCAGCCAGCGACCCCGTTCTAGAGTATGCATCTCTAGATCAGGCATCTGACTCTGCGACTTTAAACCCTGCCGCGTCCGGCTCTGACCTATTAGCAGACCTCGATGCCCAACTGTTTGACGGCTTTAGCGATCCGGCCTTAGACGCCGCTGAAGAGCCATCTGGATTGGCATCTGAGCTGTTTGGCGGGTTCTCGACCGAATCGCTTGATCCCCGTGATCCAATGGGGGAAAGGGGCGGGCGATCGCCACAAACGGTCGAAAATCTGCTGTTCGGTGAACCGCTGTTTTCAGAAGCGATCGATATCCCATCTGGGGACGATGACGATGAAACGGCGCTGCTCAACCCGCCACCCGCCTCAACGACTTCCTCAGCAGCGTTAGACGCCTCCGAAACCATCGAAACGATTGGGTCGTTGACGGCATCATGGGATTTGATCGATCCACTGCCAGATCTGCCCGCCGCCACGAATCAAGTCGGTTCCGATCGACAGCATGCCGCAGATCGCGTTGATGCTCCAGTCCATCCCCATCAAGACAGCTATGAAGCGGCGGCGGCGGATGAAGATCTGCTGACAGCGGCTGAGTCATACGATGAATCGAGGTTAGATTTTGAGGTGGAGGCGGAAACTCTCGAACAGCTCTCAGCCGATTTATTTGCCCTAGAGCGCTCGGATGGAGCCAGCCTGCCCAGCCTGCCCACGGTAGATGTAGTTCCGCCAGCCTCTCCCCAACCGCTGCACGAGTTTGATCTGACCCTCCCCTTAAATGAGCCAGATTTCACCACGCAGCAGCAGTTGGGAGAATCGCTGGAAGACGCCATGAATCAGGATCTAACGCTGCCGATCGCACCCGATCAAATTGTTTTGAGCGAGGCCGATGAAGATGATGAAGTAGACGCGGTATATCGGTTTTTGGAAACCTCGCAGCCAGCTGCAGAGCCGCTCGTTACCTCACCCGAGTTGGCACTGTTTGAAGAAGACGTCGCTGACGAAGACCCGACCATGCCGCTGCTATACCCCACCCCGGTATATTCTCTACCGCTGGATAATTATGCGTCCCCGCGATCGCACGCCGAGTGGGTAGATCTCGACCTAGACAACCCAGAGCTAACGAACCCAGAGCTAACGAACTCAGAACCTACAAACCCAGGGCTATTGGCGTCTCTAGCCGACACAGCCCTGCCACCCGGTCGAGAAGATTTGAGCCTGAGCGATTATCAAACGCTCATGTTGATGTCGTCGGGCGCTAGTGAAAACACCAGCGAAGACGCCCTTGAGCTGGGCGACCTATTCGCAGACGAGCTGTTTGGTGATGTTGGGACGCATGCGGGGAGGGAGCCAGAGACCGCACCCAGTCCGACCCCAGAACCAGAACCCAACGACTCGGTCTTTTTGGCCGACCTGTTTGCCGACGTGCCCAGCGACCTCACAGCTACCGAGGCACCTTTAAATGCCACCAGCGACGATGCTTTTACCTTAGACGGGTTGGGTAACCTGTTCGAAGACCTACCGCCAATAGAGCCAGCGACGCCGACCTTGCCGCCTTCTAGTCACCTACCTAGCGCAGGAATGTCTGCTACGGCGTTGCCTGAGGCAGCAGATGATGATTTTACGCTCGACAATTGGCCTGAAATTGAGCCAGAGGAGCCAATGTCGATGGCCGACGATTGGGAGGTGGCGCTGACGTCTCCTGAAAGCAATCTTGATGCTAAC
>JAYUYI010000404.1:0-4241 GCA_043752545.1 Thermoleptolyngbya sp. | reverse complement strand
ATAAGATTCAGGTAATCTGGACGTCCCCGGTGATTCCATCTGACCCACTGGCTTACCGCAAAGATTTACCCGACTGCCTCAAAACCCAAATCAAGGACTTTTTCTATAACTACACGGATGCTGCCATCCTGGGACCATTGGAGTGGTCAAAGTTTGTCCCAGCGGATGACTCAAAGTGGAACACAATCCGCGAGTTAAATATCGGTAAAGAGATTCTAGAAGTGCAAAACGACAAGAATCTGGGTGATGCCGACAAGCAGAAGAAAGTTGAGGAACTGAAGCAGAAACTGGCAGCGCTGAAATAGTTAGCCAAGACCGTGAATTCAAATTGTAGAGACGCGATTAATCGCGTCTCTACGAATATTAGATGGCGATGTTAATGTGATGTACAACTTTGCCGAACCCCCTCACCCTTTTCATGTATGCCGAAGGCTTAAAGCCACTCTAGCTCCCCTTCTCCCCTTGTGGGAGAAGGGGTTGGGGGATGAGGGTGGATTGAAAGTTGTACATCGCGCGATGTTAATGCTTCCTTATTCCCAGATTCCATGAAACCAGACGCTAGTCTTATCTCATCCACCGCTCCTGCTACTACGCCGACCGTTCAAGACATGTTGGCGCGGGAAGCGAAACTAGTTACATCTAATCGCATCTTTTATCTGGTGGTGGCGATCGCCATCCTCATCTTTTCTGGAATCCAAAGCGACATCAGTGTGGTTGAGCTGATCCAAGGCGGCGGCAATATGGCGGAATATACCAGCCGCTATTTCCCACCCGATTTTACCGACTGGCGCTTGTATCTAGAAGACACGATCGAAACTATTTCCATGGGCATTTGGGGTACGCTATTAGCGGCGATCGTCAGCGTTCCTCTAGCGATTTTGGCCTCTGACAATATCTGCCCGCAGTGGATTGTATTTCCGGTGCGGCGCGTATTGGATGCCCTGCGCGCGATTAACGAAGTGGTGTTTGCTTTAGTATTTGTGGTGGCGGTGGGATTAGGTCCCTTTGCAGGTGTCTTAGCTCTGTTTGTGCACACAGCAGGGATTCTCGGCAAGCTCTTTTCTGAGGCGATCGAAACCATTGAGCATGGCCCAGTCGAAGGGATTCGCGCCACCGGAGCCAGCAAACTCCAGGAAATTATCTTTGGGATCATCCCTCAAGTGTTGCCGCTGTGGACGTCATTTGCCCTTTACCGGTTTGAGTCAAATGTGCGATCGGCAACGGTACTTGGGATTGTGGGTGCGGGTGGAATTGGGGTTTCTCTCTATCAAAGCTTCCGTTCATTTAAGTATCCAAAAGTCTGTGCCATTTTGCTCATTTTGATTGTGTCGGTCGGCATCATTGACACCGTTTCTGCAAAGCTGCGCCAGAAGCTAATTTAGGTACCCGTAGAGACGCGATTAATCGCGTCTCTACCTACCAATTAATCGCGTCTCTACATCGCGTCTTGGCAGAGAACTACATCGTTGCTCCAACAAGCAGGGGAGTGAAATGCTGTAGCGGCAAGGTTGCTAAATTAGCAACCTTAGCGCGATCGTCCCAAATTCTGAGCTGCACCGCATCTTTGGCATAGGGTTGCCGAATGAATTCCTCAGCCGCAGTGACGCAGAACATGCCGCCCTGGAGTTCCAAGCTGCGTTTGGATGCGGGTGAAAGGGTGTCCCAGTAGACGGGATTCACTGCACACAAATAGCGTTTTGCCTCGACATGGAGGCGGATTGGCTCGGTAACGGCGGCGCTAAACACCCTTTGCAAAAACGGAATCGCGCGGTATTCGTGGCGATCGTCTAGCCCTCTCAGAGCGGCGTCTTCACCTAGACTGTGGACTAAATGACCAAAATCGTGGAGCAAACAGGCTGTAATCATCTCGTTACTGCGGTTTGCCTCGTTGGCTAGTGTGGCACATTGCAAGGCGTGTTCGAGTTGGCTGACGGCTTCTTGACCATATTGGGCATGGCCTTTGGTGACGAGGATATCGAGGATGTGGGTAAGGGACTTTTGCATGATTGAGCGGGTGGATAGTGATTGGATAACGGTTGCGATGGGGGATGATGTCTTCTGACCAGATATCACTGCGGATTCAGTTCACTGCGGATTCAGCACTTTCGGGTTTACTGCCAGAGGCCACGATTGATGGCAAGTCCATGCATGGTCGCCGTGGCGCTGATACAGCCGCAGTTCCCAGTCCACGCTTGCTGCCGGATTGATCTGCGCTTGGGCTAGCTGCATCAGAGTTTGGTCGTGCTCTGGCAAAAAAGCATAGGCAAGGCTGAGGTGCAGCCAGCTTTTGAGCCGCAGCGGTTCTGGGCGCGTGGGGGAACTGGCGCGTTGTGCGATGTGGGACATGAGCTGGTGGAGCCAGTCGGACTGAAGCTCTAGGCCATGCCACTCGGGGCGAAAGGCCATGCCGCTGATGGTGATCAGCGGGTGTGGTGCCACGGCAAACTGCGCGGTTAAGGATTGGGCGATCGCCTCCACATACACCTCCACGGCGCTCGGCTGATCTCGAAAAAACCCGGTCAGTGAACAGTGCGGCATGTAGCGATGGGCGGCATTGCGACCACAGGCATTGCGACTGGCGGCAAAGTAGCGATCTAGCTGAGTCGCCAGTTCTCCCACCGGGCAGGCGTAAATAATCAATTGCTCAGCCGGAACATGCTCAGCCGTAACGTGCTCAGCCATACTGGGCAACCGCTTGACCGTTGATATAAACCGTGGCGATCGCCGAGGGTAGCGATCGCCCAGGCTGCACCAACAGAAAATCGGCATCCAGACCGGGTGCGATCGCCCCCTTGGTATCACCAATCCCGGCGGCTTTTGCTGGGGAGGTAGAGACGATTTTCCAGGCCGCTTCAAACGGCATCAGTCCCAAATCGGCCAGCTTGAACGGCGCATGGAACAGCGACGGGTAATGGTAGTCGGAACATAGGCAATCTAAGACCCCAGCTTCAGCCGCTGCTGCCACGCTCATGTAGCCCACATGGGAACCACCCCGCACCAGGTTGGGCGCACCCATTAAGACCGCTGCGCCATAGTCACGAGACTTTTCAGCTAGCGCAATTGAGGCCGGGAATTCGGCGATCGCCACTCCTCGCCGCTGACTGGTCGCCACATCGGCCTCAGATTCATCGTCATGGGAGGCGACTGGAACCCCAACTTGATGCGCCGTTTCCACCAATTGCTCAAGCTGCTGGAGGCCATCTTCTTGACGTTCCATGGCGACGGCAATGATGGCGAGAACTTCGGGTTCAGAGCGCTTAATTCGCTGCATCATGCCTTTGACATAGCGGGCTAGGTTACTCGCATCAATCGTGTCAGGTAGGTGATTATTCAGCGATAGCAAATGAATGTTGCCCGTCTCTAGCCACTGTGCCAACTCGTCATAGCCATCAGTATTAGCCTGTTCGTGGCGCACATGAATGCGGCTATTCACCTGCAATCCCGTCTGTTGATTCAGCACAATGGCCATCAGCTGCCGCAGGGTATCGCGGCTGCGCAAACCCGGCTCAAAGGAATCGGTAATCGAGTAAAAGAAGGTGGTAATTCCGGTGGCCAGCAGGGTGCGATCGTTTTCGGCGATCGCCATTTTTAGCGGGAAATTTACCCCCGGTCGTGGGCAAATCATTCGTTCAAAGGCATCGCCGTGGATATCGACCATCCCCGGCAGCATTCTCAGGCCGCTGGCATCAATGGCCACGTAGCCGCTGGGTTTGATCGCCTGATCGATGCTGACAAACTGGCCATCAGCAATCAGCACCGTGGCATCTTGCACCCAACCCGCTGGGGTTAATACCGTTGCCCCCTGTACTGCCAGTTTCTCAGTCGTTGATGGTTTCATATGCAATCTCAGCTATCTGTCACAACCTCTCCTCATCGGTCTAAGCGACTCGTTGTCCTGTCCGGATCACAGCAGTGAGGCGCGGCACCATGCCGTCATCGTGCACCGTAATCAAATCAGCTCGTTTACCGATGGTTAAACTACCGCGATCGCCCTCCAACCCGATGGCCTGAGCCGGATTGAGCGTAAACAATTTTGCCGCTTCATGCAGAGGCTTTTCGGTATAGCGAACAATCAAAAACATCGCCTGCAGTAAACTTTGGGGTACATAGTCCGATGAAAAAATATGGACTAAATTGTGCTCTAACAAGTCCAGCGCCGACACGTTGCCAGAATGAGATCCCCCCAGCACCAGGTTGGGCGCGCCCATCAAGACCTGCAGCCCATGGTGATGGGAGGCTTT
>JAYUYI010000403.1:0-1560 GCA_043752545.1 Thermoleptolyngbya sp. | reverse complement strand
GCAATAGGCGATCGCGCTTATCTTCGAGCACCACGATATTAGGACTATCGGCTTGAAACCGGGCTGACTCAGCCGCAATCTGGGTTTCCACCTCACGCACTTGGTTAAGCAACTCCTGATATCGAGGCGACTCACTCAGAGTAGACGCGGCCAGGGCATTGCCCACGTTTAGCCCCAGCTGATTTTGCAATGTGCCATAGAGCGATCGCGCCTCGGTCAACTGCGTTTGGGTGTCTTGCCGCTGCTGCTCAATGCCGCCAATTAGCGTCGATAAATCAGCTCCGCGCGATTCGGGATTAATTAAACTATATTGCTGACGAAACTTTTCTAGCTTCACCTGGAGCGTGTTGACCCGCGATCGCAATTCGGGTAGCTGATCGTCTACAAACTGCACCCCTTGCTGCAAGTTCTTTTGCCGCTGCTGAAAGCTATATTGCAAGTAGCCTTGAGACACCGCATTCAAGACTGCTCTAATCGTTTCTGGATTGGGGTCAAGGTACGTCACCGACAACACTTTGGTATCGCGCAACCGAGTAACAACCAGCCGATTCAGCAGTATGCCATAGCTGATGTTGGGATCGTCTTTTTGCAGCGTATCTGCAATCGGTTGTAGCAGTACCGGGCTGCGAAGTACCTCAATTTGTGTGGAGTAGTCAAATTGAGGTGCGGTTTGCAGCGACGCCTCTTGCAACAGCCGTTCCGAGCGATCGCCATCGGCCACTGGCTCGACCAACACCCGAAACTCACCCCGGTAAATGGGAGTCCGGGTCAGCGTCCAACCCCACATGACAGACGTAGCGGCGATCGCCACCCCCAGAACTAGCCACCCCCGTCGCCTGATCACGAACAGCAAACTAGTGAGCTCTGATTCAGCTTGAATAGGGGACAATGCAACCGGATCAAGCCTCGTTACAGGTAGGTTGGCACTGCCATTTGGCTGACGGGGATCAGGCGTTGACTCAGCTAACATGACGGGGTTCTAAATCTAAATTGGGACACGTCCTCACTAGTTTTTACACGCCAACTTGGCCAAACCCGTAAGGTTTGAGACTTAGTTTTGAGCCGCAACCCTCATTATTTGTTTAGATAACTTAATATAATTAAAGTGTCATGCTCCAAGGTTTAGAGTTGAGATTAAATGACCCGCAAGACCAGCTAGAACTATAAGTCAATTTGAAGCTGTTACATAAGATACGACCCCTGATCGCTGATTGGTGGTATGTCTGCCTCTAGCTAAAACAGAAGCAGAGCCTTAAAGACTCTGCTTCTGTGATAAACAAACTCGCTGCTTGTAAAGTAAACCCAACAAGTATTCGTAGAAATAACGGTGAGACTTCTGGTTCAGCGGTTTAAAGCGACTGTCAGTTCCTCAACATCATCCTCTGAAAAACGCAAACTGGGGAAGAGAAAATGGTTTTCCTCAACGTACTGAGCACCGAAAAGCCCCTTTTCTGCCCAAAAGTAGCGGTCTGTGGTGTGTTCATTTCGCTTGACCAGCAATAGTGCTGGCGGCACAATCCCCTCAGCCTGGATGAACTTCCGGGCTGCGGTCACAGGCTT
>JAYUYI010000402.1:0-1562 GCA_043752545.1 Thermoleptolyngbya sp. | reverse complement strand
ATTTAATTGCCTCTAACTAACCATCATTCCTCTTAATCATGCAACACGCAAAATCTATGTATCTGGGTGGAGAGCGAGGCATGACGCTGATCGATGCTCTGGACGCAGACTACCCGGACACGATCGACCTCGGACTGCTCTGCCCCGTTTGCGACAAACCCGTCTTCCTCGTGAAGAAGTCAGAACGCCTTCGCCAAGGCAGAATGGAAATCATTCAAACTCACTTCAGTCATTACAAATCTGACAGCGAGACTGCCAAGCTGTGCGAAGCGAGAATCCAAACGAAAGAGGGGAGGGAGTTTCTACAGCATCTCTCGGCAGAATCACGAGGGCAGCGCCTGTCCTTGTTCAATCGGCGTTTGTGGGAGATGATTGCGTGGGAGAAGGACTGCCCCCGCAACCTAGATAAATGGCTCAAAGCCAGCTATCCAAAACATCACCAAGACCTCTTTTATTTGGTCGATCACTGCTGGGAATACTGGAAAAAACCTCAAGAACTCAAACAAATTAAGCAGGCAATGCCAGCAGTTGCTGAACAGCTGCATGACAATCGGGAGATTATTCAAGCAGGCTTGAATCCAGGGAGTCCAGCCATGCAGCAGGCGATTAAAGTATGTGAAGATACTTTCAACCTGCGACTTCACTGGTTGATCGCTGAAGAAGTCGCAGATTACCTAGCTCAATCCAGTGCTAAAAAGGTGTTTGCAAACTTGGTTCGGCTAGCATTATTTGATTTTCTCCCATCTGCCGTCGCGGAAAACCGACCCATTCGCAGCAATGAAATTCAATACCTCATTCTGAACACGATCGGACTAACCCGATGGGTGGCTGCCCTTGAGGAATTCCGATCGCCCAGGCCCGGCGATGGCTTTGGGAGGAAGTAAATGCGATCGCCGTAATTCCCGCAACTTCTCTGAGGCGTTTTCGCACGTTCGCTAATATGATGCTTAAAGTTATTTAGATTCTTCTAGGTTTTTCTAGGTTTTTTAATCAATTGAACACGGCTTGCCCTAAACACGGAGAGCCGATCGGATCACCCCGGTCGGCTCTTTCGATTTAAACCCAATCAATGGCTAAACAAACGTTATCTCCAGCAGCTCAACTGCTCAACCCCAAGCATAGAAAAGCAGTTGAGCTATATATCAGCAACGGCTTTAAGCGAATACCTGCCTATGTGGGCGCAGGATTTAGCGAGAAGACGGCCGACCCAAGTGCTTATCAGTTTTTTAAGCGGACTGAAATTCAAGCGTATGTGCGGGAGCTAACTCAGCCGAGTGTCTCGGGCGCTGCGATCGTGCAGCGGCTCGTAGACATCGCCTTCTTTAACCTGGCAGACCTGATTGAAGTTGAAGCAGGCAACAAGCTCAAATTCAAAGCACCGTTGGCAGACCTGCCGGACTACATGACCGCTTGCATTGAAACTATTAGCGAAACCGAACCCAAGGGCGGCGGCGATCGCCAAATAACAATCAAGCGAGAGAGTGCGATCGCGGCTCTGCGAATTCTCGCCAAACATTTTGCGGTTGACATCAACCCTAGAGAGGTGATCAATGCGGTGCGAG
>JAYUYI010000401.1:0-4251 GCA_043752545.1 Thermoleptolyngbya sp. | reverse complement strand
CTTCGATGCGACCGCGCTGCAACACACCCATTTGCAGCTCTTTTTCAATTGCCGAGATCGAAACAAACGCGGCTCCTAGTCCCGCCTGCACAGCATTTTTAATCGCCTCAATTGAATTCAGCTCCATTTCCACCTTCAACCGCCGGGTTTCAATGCCGCTGCGGCTGAGCACTTGGTCAATCACTTTGCGAATCGTGGATTGAGAATCTAACGTAATGAACTGAAGTTTATACAGGTCATCTTTTTGCACCATGCCGTGGCGCACAAGCGGATGGTAGATCGGCAAAATCAGTGCTAGTTCATCTTCCGCATAGGGAATGATGTCTAAAGAATCGTGTAATTCGGGAGGCACTTCACCCCCAATAATGGCTAGGTCGATCTGCCCATTGGCAACACTCCATGCGGTGCGACGAGTGGAGTGAACATGCAGCTGCACCGCCACTTGTTGGTAGCGCTGGCGAAACACGCCAATCATGCGCGGCAACAAGTAGGTGCCCGTGGTTTGGCTCGCTCCCACAATTAAGGTGCCACCTTGCAGGTTTTGGAGGTCTTCAATGGCTCGACAGGTTTCTTCACAGAGTGACAAAATGCGATCGCCATAGCTCAGCAGCAAATGCCCTGCTTCCGTCAACTGCGCCCGCCGACCCCCTCGGTCAAACAAGGGCACATCCAACTGCCGCTCCAGGTTTTGCACCTGCAAACTCACGGCGGGCTGAGATACATACAAACTGTCTGCGGCGCGTTTAAAACTGCCCTCGGCGGCGATCGCCTTAAGAATTCGTAACTGGTCTAAAGTAAACGGAAGGTCAGCCATGACTGCTAAGCCTAATGAAGAGAAAAAGCTTGAAGGTCTTGAATTGAAGGTCTTGAAGAGGTCTGCAAACGGTGTTCAATCACCGCGCAATTCTGAACCAGGCTGGTCAAAAAAGTCGCTGAAGCGTGTCCAAAGCCTGAATTGGGCAGTGTAAAGCCAAGAACTGAAATGGGCAACTAAGAAATGGGCAACTAAGACAGACAATAATGTAGAGACAGATCAAAAGTAGGGGTTTAGATGCTTCAGATTGGGAGCAACCCGTTTCTGCCCGTTACTCTAACCCCTCTGGTAGTGTAAGCGACTGAATTTTATTTAAGCCACAGTGCGGCATCAGGCGCAGGCGATAGTCTGAGGAGTCAAGGGGAGTCAAGGCGATCACGACCGTTAAGTTAATTTGCGTGTTTTTGCATTTGCCGCGCGGTTAAGGGAATTACTTAGTATTAGAGCAGTATTAGCGCACCTTATGAACCGGGAGGAAGTCGAAGATTTTTTGAATTTGCCCGGTGTTGCCGGAATCGCTCTGATGGATGGGCGATCGCGTCCCTATTTTTATGGAATCGATCAAGCCCTAAACTTTCAGCAGAAGGAAGCGCTGGCCCAAGGAATTCAACAGGTCGTTGAGACCACTCCACCGGGGTTTGAGTTTTTCGAGTTTCAGTTTACCGGACATCACGCCTATATCTACAAATTAGATCACGGTCTGATTCTGCTCGTACTAGCCCATACCAGTTTGATTCACGCCGACTATTTGCAGGCGATCGAACGGCTGCGGTGCGAGCTGAAAGCCGACCCGGCCAATGCGATCGCAACCTTCCGGCTGTTAGCGGGCAATATTTCTCTTTCCAACCAAAGCTATTGGAAACGAAGTACGACGTCTGGAGCATCCCGAGTCGATGTGGCCAAACCGCCTCCTGCCTCCCAGCCAGCCAGCCCCATCTCCAGTTTTGCCCCCCCGCGTGCGCCGATTTCTGCCCCAGAAGCATCTCAGACTGAGATTGCTCCGCTTCCAGAGGTGCCCCCAGAAGTATCTCCAAAAGTATCTCCAGAAGTAATCCCAGAAGCAGTTCATACTGAGAACCCTGAGCAGGGTGCCCCTGAGCCGTCTGTCATGCTCACCCTTGAAGAGCTGCTGACCGCCCTAAATCAAATTAGCGACGTTACAGTCCGCTATCTAGGGCCAACGGTCGTCAGCAACTACTGGAAGGCGACCCGCCCCAGCCTAGACTGGCTCGCTGCCTTTCAAGTAGAGCGTTCCGCCCAAATTACCCTCTGCGAAACGTTGAGTTCGCAAAATGGCACAGCCCTCAGCCCGGAGCAGCAACAGTGGGCAAAACAGTGGGTGCAGGCATTTATTGGGCGCTGTTCTAAAGTAATCCGAGATTTTCCAGCCTTGCTGGAACAAAGTGTTCTAAATGATCAGCAGAAGGTACTGCTATCTACAGACGAAACGTAACAAGACAAAACGTAATATTTTTCGGGGAAGTGGATAGTGAAAACCGTCAGATTAGAACCGATTTCTCAGCAAACGTCGATTGAAACCAATGGCAACCTTTTATCGGTTTTGCTCAACAAAGATCTAGACGTACTGCGAGAATGCGGTGGGCGTGGGATGTGCGCTACGTGCCATATTTACGTGTCAAGCGGCATGGACGCTCTATCTCCCGTTAACCGCCGTGAACAGCGCACATTAGAAGTGATTACTACCTGTAAGACAAATTCTCGCTTAGCCTGTCAGGCGCGGGTTATGGGCAACGGAGTAGTGGTAGAACTGCCCCCCGGTATGTACGTTAACTCTCTGCAAGATATTGAAGTCCTGATTGGCCGACGAGCCGAGCAAAATCTGCTGCACCCGCTCACTGGACAGATATTGGTGGAAGCCGGGAAACTGATTACCCGTTCCATGATGAAACAGCTGGAAACCACCACCAGTTTCAAGGTAGTGGAGTATTTCTCAAATAGCAGTGAAGCGTAGACGCCTGCGCCTAGATTTAGCGCTTGTTTGATGCGTTTGCCCATTTGATGATTTGTGATCTTTATCCACTAAAGTGGCGATGCAACGGCCACAAGGGAACTACGATGCTTAGTCAGCTTCAGCACCTTACTTTAGCTACAGATGGACGCTATGCAACCGATGGCGAGCTTCAGTTTTTGCAAGATTATGTCAAATCGTATGCGCTACGAGTAGATACCTATCAAACCTTACAGGCGTCGGAAGCGGCAATTGTGCAACAGGTTCATGCCGGAATGATGGCGCTCGACCCAACGCTCTTACGTAGCGGTGGTGAAGATCTGACGGTGAAGTGGAAACGGGACACACTTCGGGTGCTGCGCTACTCGTCTGTGGCCATGCTATTCAATGATCCAGATACGATGCGCGAGCGATTTCTGCTGTGGTTCCAGACCATCATGCGGGCGTTTGGAGCACAGAAGAGCTGTGATGCGACTTACGAAGCGATGCAGCAGGTGACTAAACGCATGCTAACGCCGATTCAAGCTAGCTTAGTCTGTCCTGTTCTAGAGCTAAATCGGCGATCGCTCGGCTCCACATTGAAGTGAACGTGAAAAGTGAGCAAAGTGAACGTGAAAAGTGAATGTGAGACCGGTGCATAAGACCAGTGGCCTGTCACCCCTAATCACAGCAGGATGGCACTCTATCGCTAGAATCAAAGCAGACTCTAGATTTACCTAAGTTGCCTGACTGCTGCCATGACCGTCGAATCGCCTGTGGAATTTCAAGACTATTTTGATGTGATTGTGGTGGGGGCTGGCCACTCGGGCTGTGAAGCAGCGCTGGCTGCCGCCCGGTTAGGGTGCCGCACGCTCATGCTGACGTTGACGCTAGATAAGATTGCGTGGCAGCCCTGCAACCCAGCGGTGGGGGGGCCTGCCAAGTCGCAGCTGACCCATGAAGTAGACGCCTTGGGCGGTGAAATTGGCAAAATGGCCGACCGCACGTATCTGCAAAAGCGGGTACTCAATTTGTCACGGGGGCCAGCGGTATGGGCACTGCGGGCGCAGACCGATAAGCGGGAATATGCCACCGTGATGAAAACCATTGTCGAAAACCAGGACAACCTCAGCGTGCGCGAGAGCATGGTGACAGACTTGGTGCTGGGCAAAAATGATGACGTGATTGGGGTGCAAACCTACTTTGGGGTGGCGTTTGGCTGCAAGACAGTGATCTTGACGACGGGCACATTTTTGGGCGGGGTAATCTGGGTGGGTGACAAGTCGATGCAGGCCGGGCGGGCAGGAGAGTTTGCCGCCATTGGGCTGACTGAGACGCTGAACCGAATGGGCTTTGAAACAGGGCGGCTGAAGACGGGAACTCCGGCACGGGTGGATAAGCGATCGCTTGACTATAGCAAGCTAGAGCCGCAGCCCGGTGATGCCGACGTGCGCTGGTTTAGCTTCGACCCCGATGTCTGGGTGGAGCG
>JAYUYI010000400.1:0-1565 GCA_043752545.1 Thermoleptolyngbya sp. | reverse complement strand
CTGGCGTAATGTCGGATGAGCCAATTTGGGTCAGGTCGATCGCTGCACAGGCTACTCTATCTGCCTGCAACCGCTGAATTGTCTGCACCTTCAGGCTCGACTTGCCCATCTGCCGAGAATTTAGCACATAGCAAAACTCACCCGCCTTCAGCGCCTGATATAGCACCTCATCTGCCTGACGGCGCACATAAGAGGGGGCGTCTACGGGCAGACTGCCACCCACTTGGTAGGTATCGGGCGTTGCAGGCGAAATGTCCATCATTGCTGTACCCACGGCCTAGCTTGACTTGTGTGCACCATTTTCCCTCGGCTATTTCGTAGCGTTCTTTCTATTTCAGCTATTTATGTTATTTCAGCACGTCTCTAAAATACTGTCGATACAAATCACATAGCGGCACTACATCATTGCCCTGAAACCTGGCCAGCCCTAAGTTAACTAGCTTTGAGGCTTGGGCGATCGCTGGTGGTCTTGCCACCACCACTTGCTGCATCGCCTCAACCAAATTGCGCTCCTGCAAGTTGCCCCAGTGCCGACGCAGGTGATTGCCAAACGGCCCCGCCTGGGTGGGAGCCACTTCTAAAAACTGCGCTAGGGTTAGTTCACCTCGGGCAATTTGTTGGAGTGCCATCCGGGTTAAAAATGGATGGCCACCCACCATCGTCATTAATTGCTCTATTTCGGGTTCTGCCCAGTACAGCCCGTGCCGTCGAATTAAATCGTTAACCTGTGCTCGGTTCAAAGGCGGTAGCTCAATCGGTAATCCTACATTAAACGGCGATTGGTTGATGTTGAGCGGTACATATACCTCTTCAGAATGAGTAATTACCAGCCGCAAATTATTCCAGATGGGTTTCAGCTTGGCGTTCTCATGCCAAGCGCGCAACATGCCCAAAAAATCTGTGGCGATCGCCGGATGCATAAACACCTGATCCACCTCATCCAAACACAATGCCAGTGGGCAATTCAGTGTTTCTAATAGGTGACGTTGAACGTAGTTGGTGCATTTGTTCTTGCTGCCTAGCGTCCCCTTCCAATAGTCTTCTAGCCGGTCTTCTAGCCCCAGTTCCCAGGTAATGCTAGTACAAAACCACTGCAAGAACTGATCCAGATTACTCAGGGCATCTTGCTCTGCCATTTGAAAGTTGAGCGCTGCTGCCCGATATCCCTGTTCGCTAGCGTAGTTGAACACCCGCAACATCAAAGACGACTTGCCCATTTGCCGAGGTGCTTTAATCCGAATCAAGGCACCCCGTTTGGCAATCGCCGCATAGCAGTTCTCCTCCGCTGGAGGACGGTTCACATAAAAAGCAGACTCTAGCGGCACCTGCCCACCGAGATCTTCCATGTCCAGCAGATTGAGCACAGCTTCAGGTGCTGCGATCGCATCGGGTGGGATGGCGGCTAAATCGTTGTGAGCAGTAGCTGGTTCGATTCCTAGGGATGGAGTGTCTGTTCTAGTGGTAAGGCGGCGATCGCGCAACAGCTCACCCATTTCCTGTGCCGCTTGCCGAATTCCTTGGGCAATATTGGTAAATGCTTCATCCTGATTACTCCATTTGGTGAC
>JAYUYI010000399.1:0-4252 GCA_043752545.1 Thermoleptolyngbya sp. | reverse complement strand
CATTTTTTTAGTCAATTCAGTCCGCCAGATGCAAGCAGCGGTAGTCAAAGTTCCCCTACCCCTTAGCGAAGTTGTTTGAAGCGCTGGCTGGAAATTAGTTGGCGATCGCGGCCATAGTTATTCATCAAGCACAGATTTCTCAAACACAAACGATACCAGCCTCGGCGGCTTGTTTTGATCGTGGGGATGCCACCACTCGTTAAAGTCCTTGACTGTAAATCCAGCGCCTTTTGCCGCACCGAAAAAATCTGCAATGTGATGTATAAATGCTGGAATCTCCACGCTTCCTTGGGCGTTCTGAAAGTTAGCTCGCGCACCTTGATATTGCTTAAATGGATGCAATTCACAGACAAAAAAGATACCACCTGCAACTAAACAGCGCCAAGCCTCAGAAAAGATGAAAGGAAGATGTTCTATGTGTTCTAGGACGAGGTTGCAAACTACTAAATCAGCAGATTGATCCGGACAAGGCCAGGGCTGCGTAATATCTGCTATGGAAAAGATGACGTTACCCGATTTCAGCTTTTCTTTAGCTTTCTGCATCATGCTTTCCGAAAAATCTAAGAAGGATCTCTAAAGCCTACCTATAGCAAAAGCAGCAAGCCAGAAATCGCGGGCAAAAGCTTGGCACACTCTCCAACAAGCTTTGTGGTCTCAGATAAGCCTGCCGTTGTGCCCTTCAATATTTTCATAGCTGTTTTAGCGGCTTTTTGCATGGCTCCATCTTTAGGATTCTGTCCAGCCTCGGCCAAGGTTTGAACCTGCCCAAGAGCTTCTGCTTTATCGTCAGGCTCTAAGGCTGGCTCTGCCTCAATCGCAGCTTGAAGCTCCTGGAGTAAGGCTTTTAGGTTGGATTTGTCTTCCGAGTCATCAGGGAGTTGTCCAATGGCATTAGAAACATTACCGCTGATGGTGCCCAGGTTCATGACACCACTCAGGTTGCCTCCGACGATGCCACTGAGGCTACCGATGTCGCCTCCAGCATTGATGTTGATTGAGCTTTTATCAGTCACGGTATCCCCCAGGTTTTGATAGGTTTCAACATAAAACGACTTTTGCTGAATCGCAGTCGTCACCATATTTTCCAAGCTGCGAATTCGGCTATCTTTTTCTTCGATACCTTGCAAAAGAGCTTGTAAGTCTCCATAGGCAAGTTCTTTCACCTCACTATATTGTTCAAAATATTCTTTACTCAGTTTAGAAGGGTTAGTTTGGCCTGAGACGCGGGCTTGCAGTCGCACTTTCTCATTCCCCCGACCTTCTAAGGCTACAACTTCTATCCCGGCTTCTGGGTGTTGTTCTGCCAGTCGTTTTAGGGCAACAGCGGCGGCACTGGGGTCAATGCCCTCGTGGTGAAACAGATCAATGGTTTTGTAGGTTGTCGCGACTTGCCGAGGGTCAACGTTTTGCTGTTTGTAAAGGTCTAAGGTTTTGATGATGGGGCTAATGAAGTCGGTAAAGTCTCCAGGTTGAAAAACCTCGTCGCGGTTGTCGGGTTTGCGATAGGGATCTTGGTCGTCGGGGGTTGGCAAATGCATATAAACGTAGTCGCACTCTACTCCATCAAACTGGGTATCTAGGGCAACTGCCCAGTCTTGAATATTGGCCCCGGTTAAGCAGGCTCGGTTGAAGCGAGTGTTGTAGATCTGGGTTTTGACTAGCTTGGCACGGGATAGGTCGGCATCTTGGAGGTCGGCGTTGCTGAGATCTGCGCCAATGAAGCTGGCATCGGCAAGATTTGCCCCTTGGAGGTTAAGCCCCTGCAAGTTGTAATCATCAAAGTTTTGATCTGGCCCCTGACCTGTAACCACCAACTGGCGAATGACCGGATCATCCAGATAAGTTCCTGCAGTTTGAGCTTGGCCGAGTTGGGTTACTTGATGCCAGCGAGTGCGCGTCAGATTACTTTTGCGTAAATCAGCACCCTTCAGTTTCCCTGCGGTGAAATCGGCATCGGTCAAATTAGCGCCGCAGAAGCTAGTGCCTTTTATAGTGACAAAACGAATCGCTAACACCTGTAATAATCGGAATTTACGATCGCCTTCAATAGCTCGATGACCAACATGGATGGTGAGAGAGAACACTAGCAGAGTCACTGCAATCGCCAGTGGCCAATCAATCCCATTCACCTTATCGCCAATGCCTTCATCAATGGCCGCGATCGCAACTGGCACTGCAACAACGCCTAATCCTATGACTAACAAGCGATTGCCGAGTGCTAGTCCACTTGCGACTATCGCCCCAGTCATAACAATGCCTGCTATCATTCCAGTCAAGCCAAGCGATCGCCCTACCACCTGGCCCACAATATTTTCGGTGACTGAGCCAGCCTCGTATTGAGCAACCGCCGCCACGATAGGAACGGTCGCGGCAATGAATAGACTTAAAAATAACAATGCTGACCCAAACCCCTGCCGCCAAATAATAAACAAAATGAACAGGGTGATCACTAACGGCAAACAGGTTTCGAATAAAAACTGAATTGCGGTGACATCCCTTGGTACAACAACCAGAGCGGTCGCATAAGCCACAATTAGACTGGCGACTCCGGTCAGGAGCATCAGTAACACAACCAGCAGACTAAACCAAAAGATTGTAATTCCTGCCTTGGCTTGCCTAAAGCTTGCACCTCGTAAATCCGCATCAGAAAAGTTAACACCTCTAATATCAGCATTATCAAAAACTCGGTTTTCAAGAGATTTTCCCTTGAAGGTTTTGCCGCTTAACTTTGAATTTGAAGGTGCATCTAACATTAGAGTTTATTCTGAAAAATCAATTCTTCGTCACTGCCAATCGGCAATTTATAAAGGCTCTTATCGATCTTCAAAGAAAGCATGGATAGATCTAAATAAATCACTAAAACGGCCACCAGTATTAAGCCCATACTCTATAGAAAAAAGTAGGTCGTTGCTATTAAACGTGTTTACCGCAAGAAATCCTAAAGCAGCTTGGTACGATACTCCGTCGTTAGGATCTCCTATAGACAGGAATAACGCTTCAGAAGCACTTTGGGCGTCTATACCAAGGTGTTTCAGTGCTTTTGCAGAAGCCGTTCTAACTGCTGCAGAATCTGAATTGAGTGCTGTAGTCAAACTATACATAGCTTCGTCTCCCACATTATCCATAGCGCCCAAGCTGTAGGCTGAAAATATACGGGTTGCTTCATCACCTTCGTTGAGTTTTGTGGCTAAAAGCGGCGACACCCTTGAGGAGAATTTTAAGGTAACTCCTTTTGAGGTGACTCCATCGAAACAGTCTTCAATCGTTGTTGTGTTGACATTTTCAGGACTTAGAAGTCTTAGGTTTTTAGTTAACATCTCTAGAGCTTCAGGCCGAAAGTTAACTAGAATATGGGATGCCAGTATTCTCACGTAAAGATCTTCATGTGAAGTCAGTGCATAAGCAGCAGATTCTACTTCTGACCCTTGCTTACCTAAAGCCGTCGCAGCTGCACATGGAATAGCTGGTTCACCAACGCCACGGGTAAGATAATCAGATATGGGAGTTTTTTGAACCATCTCTTTAAGAACAGAAATTGTTTCTGAGTCAGAAAAGCCAATATTGCCGACAGCCCCTATGGCTACAAGCGAGAGATAAGACCGGTTATTATCAGCTGTCAATTCATCATCTGACACACTATTTAAGAGGGTTGTAAGAGCAGGCACTGCTTCTGCGGCGGCTGCACCATAGAAACCGAGAGCAAAGATTGCATCAAGGTAATGTATTCCATCGTCTAGAGGTTCATCGCCGCGATCCATTAAGATGGCTTCAATCCTTTCAACTTCTATCTGCTCGATCAGGAAAGGAACTATTTTGGACGGTTGAAAGCCAATTTTTCCAAGTGCAATAGCAGCTTCCTCGCGAATATCGCGAGGAAGCTCAGTATCATACAAAATATCAACGAGCATAGGGCCAGCCGGAGAAGCTAAAGAACCTATATTTCCTAGGGCATTTATTGCATCATCCATAATAAGAGGTTTATCACGGTTGCCATTAAGTAACCTTATCAAGGGGTTTACAGACGCTTGCCCCATAGCACTAAGCGTGCCTGATAGAAGGTTCGACCCATACTCCTCATTTTCTAAAAGACTAATCATTAGAGGAATAGCTTCAGAAGCCTTTGGCCCAATTGCCTCAAGAGCATATATCGCACCTATTTGCTCACCTGAATAAATGCGGCTTTTATCGCGTGTGCCAATCGCAGAGTCGTCGGAAATATTCTCATAAACACTAGTCGGATCCTGAATAATAG
>JAYUYI010000398.1:0-1565 GCA_043752545.1 Thermoleptolyngbya sp. | reverse complement strand
GGGTTTTGTAGGCTTCACCGAAGACATCCGCGATGGGGCTGAACCGTTTAAGCCCATGCTGGTGACTACTTGGACACAATTCCGCAATTACTTTGCTCGTCCTGATTCCGACGGCTTCACCGACTATAATGCCTATCTTCCCTTTGCGGTATATGGCTATTTTATGAACGGTGGTGGGCGCTGTTGGATTACCAGCATTGGTACCCAACTGCCGATCGCTTCCGCCCCCCGTACTCCCCAACCAGCTCAAGCAGCAATGCTACAGATTCCGGGTCGAGGCAATCGCCCCTCCCTCAATGCCACCCTGCGCCCAGAGCAAATTTCAGGTGGAACAGTACAAATTTTAATTAACGACAGCACCCCTCTTCCCCAACCTGAAGGCAGTGAGGTGGCAACTCCTGATGCAGGTGATTTCTTCATGCTGCAAATTCGGCGGGGAGAGCAGGTCTTAGAGCAATACGAACATCTGACGATGGATACAGAAACTGTGGCGGCGGTGGGGGCTTATGTGGTTACTGCCCTCAGTGCGTCCATGTACGTCACCCTCGAAGATATCGCCCAGCAGCGTCGCACCCGCCGACCTGTCAATGGAGTCTACGATTTAGCGCCTCCCATTACACCGACCCGCGCCGATCAGTTCTGGCGGCAATTGGAAGGAGTGCGAGACGATCGCACAGGGGTGCGAGGGTTATTGGAAATTGACGAGATTACGATGATAGCTTGCCCCGATCTAATGCGTGCCCATGAAGCGCAACTGTTGAGCCTTGAGCAGGTTCACGGGGTAATGGAACTGATGATTAGTGCTTGTGAAGGCGCATCCGATGGTAGTATCCCAAATCCTCCTAACCGGATGGTTGTGATCGATCCGCCTTCCGATCGCGTTAAGCCTCAAGAAGTGGTAGAGTGGCTAGCCCAATTCGGTCGTCGCTCTATGTTTGCAGCTCTTTACTATCCCTGGATTAAGGTTGCCAATCCTCGTGAGAATGGTCGTTTAATTAGTGTTCCGCCCTGTGGTCACATGATGGGGGTTTGGGGAAGAACCGATGAGACTCGTGGCGTGTATAAAGCTCCCGCAAATGAGGTGCCTCGTGGCGTGATCGATATTGCCTATGACACCAATTTTCGAGAGCAAGAACTTCTCAATCCATTAGGTATCAACTGCATTCGTCGCTTTCCTAATCGTGGTATTCGTATTTGGGGTGCAAGAACCCTAGTCGAACCCGAAAAAACAGAGTGGCGTTATATTAGCGTGCGCCGACTGATCAGCTACATTGCTAAGTCGATTGAACTAGGAACCCAATGGGCAGTGTTTGAACCGAACGACGAAGACCTTTGGGCAAGGGTTCGCCGGACGGTCACCAACTTCCTAGAGCGAATCTGGCGGGAGGGCGCACTGTTTGGAGCAGCTCCTGCGCAAGCCTTCTACGTTAAATGTGACGCAGAACTCAACCCTCCAGAAACAATGATTTTAGGTCGCTTGTACATTGAGGTCGGCGTATGTCCTGTGCGTCCGGCAGAGTTTGTCATCTTCCGCCTTAGTCAGTGGAATGGCATTGAAGATGATC
>JAYUYI010000397.1:0-1566 GCA_043752545.1 Thermoleptolyngbya sp. | reverse complement strand
TGAGGTCTTGGGCTGGTATAGCTCCAAGACCTTTTTTAATGGCCAGCGGTGGGAGCGGATCAAGCAGTGGATGGAAGGTTAGCACGATCGCGTACATCGTCATCCCGACATCGCTGGCTGCAATATGTCCAGCTCCCCACAAAAACGGGATCGGGGTAGATGTACTCATCTTCGGTATCTTCATCTTCCTGCTCGTTTTCTTCGTCAAACATGCGATCGCATTCACGGCAGCAAAGCGACCAGCCATCCTCTAGTAGCACTCTCGGAGGGACAAACCCTACTGGGGCAAACTGATCGTACTGAGGGCACCGGGCAGCCGCCTCTGTAGATTCTCCAAATGCTTCAATGAATTCATCTTCATTAGTGGGAATTTCAGCGATCGCAAGAAACACAACATCCACTCCCCCGTCGTAACTCAACTCCCAGGCTATTTTATTCATGTGCGATCGCCCTCCTCTGGCTTAGCCAATGTTTTCAAAAATGCCGACAGTCGCGCAGCCTCAGATTGTGTTAGATCCACAGGGATTACAATCTGTGCAATAAAATCTACCCGCAGCGGAAACGACATCGACAGTCCGTTACCTTTCATCTTTACCTGCCTATTTAGGATGCGCGATCGCCCTTCCTTTGTCTGTGACGAGATGCCCTAAATTAGCTCAAACCTGTAATAGTTTTTCCCCTCCTTCTCTAAGGTTTCAAGAAAGTTTTCCATGGGCCTTGCCCAGCAAATAACCGCTGGCTCTTCGGGCGGTGGGCAGTCTGCCACATCTCCCCAAACAACTCTAAAGATCGCATTTGTCTCCGTTGTCTCCGTGTGCATGGCAAAGAATGGCTCCCCCACAGGGAGAATCATATCAGGGGAACCATAGAGCACGAAAAGCTCTCCATTCCCTGAAAATAATGGCTTACCCCCTAATGGGGGGCAAATCACTAAAACTCCCCCACCGGTATGCTGGGCGATCGCACCCACCTTGTAAACAGTCTTTTTGAAGTGCCGATAAAGCCGCCCTACCTCTACCTTCCTGAGTGATTGGTTATTCATGTGCGATCGCCCTCCACATCCCACCTTTGCGAAGTTGGGACAGCTTCGCAGGCATCGGAGCCTACTACAGGTCTTTTGCACCGCTCACAAATGCTATGATCGCCCCTTCCAATAGCGGGAATACATACGGGATAGCGCCCGTATGAGCTTAAAACTTTCCTGGTAGACTTCTCAGCCTCAACATTCAACAGCCCTTGGAAAATGTCAGTCATTGCGATCGCTCCCCTCTAAAGTTTTCCACTCTCCTGAGTACCCCACTTGATACCGCATCGCGCCATGTTGCACCACTGTTTTCATAGGCAGACTCCCACCTCGTAACGGTATGCCAGACATTGCGATCGCCGTCAGTAGAATCTCTTCAGGCTCATAATCAACATACGAAATCTCGGGCTGATGCTCAATCAGCAGGTTCTCTAGAGTGCTTCTGAACGCCTCAATTTGCTGTGGCGTCAGATGGTTGTTTTGGCCGCGTGCGTGGGCTGTCCCAACAATTTTATGAACAGAAACCCCATTATCTTGAACGC
>JAYUYI010000396.1:0-4255 GCA_043752545.1 Thermoleptolyngbya sp. | reverse complement strand
GGGCGCAAGCGGTTGGCATCGCCATCTCCAGGGTGCCCCCGACCATTTCACAGGTCGCCAAGCAGAGAATGGGACGTAGCCGCTTGCCTCCCGCCATCAGCGAGTAGCGCATGGACTCATAGATGGTTTCGGGGTAAACCACGGCGATCGCTCGATCTAGAGCAGCCTCTACCAACGACTGTCGTTCGCTCAGATAGCGGGATAGGTCAAACACTTGAGTCGTAATCATGTTTTGATCCTGAAACCTCGTCATGTCCTCACAGAGGGCTGGGGATATAAATCTGGGGGTTAAGCCTGGAATTGAATACCCAGACGCAATCAACTTTACCGTGGATGAGGGCTCTTAAAGAAGTCGTTTTATTGAGGTTTTTGGATTGTTAACCCCAACCTTCCTCCCAACGGTGCGGTAACGGTTGGGTTTGTCTATCGTTGGGCAGACAAAATTGACCTACCCAATCAGCCAAAAAGCATTAGCCAAACAGTTGGGCTGCCTGCATTAGCTACATCCCTAGCCGCTGACGGTAGCTCCAAATTGTGTTGTACATCAGCATGGTTACGGTCATCGGCCCGATGCCGCCGGGTACGGGGGTAAGCCATGCGGCAACGTCGTTTACCGCTGCAAAGGCCACATCGCCGACCAGCTTGTTAGTGCTACCCTCACCCACCCGGTTGATCCCCACATCTACCACAACTGCTCCTAGCTGCACATAGGCGGGCGTGATCAGCTCAGTCCGACCCACTGCCGCCACCAAAATATCGGCGCTGCGGCAGACGGCTGCTAGGTCAGGCGTTTGCGAATGGGCGATCGTGACGGTGGCATCTTTGGCCAGCAGCATCAGCGCTAGCGGCTTACCCACCAAAATACTGCGCCCCACCACCACCGCATGTTTGCCCTTCAGTGGCAGGTGATATTCCTCTAGCAGACGCATCACCCCCGCAGGCGTGCAGCTTTGTAACCCCGGCTCTCCCCGCACCAGCCGCCCCAAGTTGGTTGGGTGCAGCCCATCGGCATCTTTATCGGGATGAATTTGGTTGAGTAGCGCTACAGAGTCGAGATGGCTGGGCAGGGGCAGTTGCACCAAAATGCCGTCTACCCGGTCATCTTGGTTCAAGTCGGCGATCTCCTGCACTAGGGTCGCTTGGGTCGTATCTGCCGGAAACTGTTGACCAAAAGACGCGATCCCCAGCTTCTGGCAGGCTCGTTCTTTGTTGCGGACATAGGCTGCACTGGCCGGATTGTCGCCTACCATGAGCACAGCTAGACCGGGCGATCGCAGCCCCTGTGCCGTAAACGCCTCTACCTGTTGTGCCAGTTCTGACTGCATTTTTTGCGCGAGCGCTTTACCATTGAGAATCTCAGCCATGTATTGTTGATGATCGTTAGGATAATGAACTTGAATTCAATCAAAGCCAATCGTTAGCTGGCCGTTAGCTGGCCGTTAGATGTCATGACAGTTAAGTGGCAGCACTGGGGATGGGGCATAGTGGGGATGGGCGCGATCGCCTGCATCGCCGTGTCACCGCTCCGATTTTCCCTTCTCTGCCTCCTTAATCGTCCTAGTGCCATTGCCGACATTCAAGCGATGCCGTTTTGGTTCCGCTTACCTGTCTGCATAGAAGGCATCGTTGGCGATCGCGCTCCCATTGTAGACGGGCAGCTCTACCAACTGAAAGATGCCACCGGCAGCATGTGGATTGTATCGCCCGACACTGGCCTTCAACTGGGTCAAGCCATCAAGATTAAGGGGACACTGCAATTCCAGAGCATTGTGATTGAAGGCCAAGAGCAAGGAGAACTCTACATAGAGCAATCCACCCCTGCGCAATTAACTCCATAAGACGCGCTCAATCGTAGATGAACCAACCTAGATGAACTAATCTACACCCTGGCCTAATATGGGTTTGGCAGTGCCAACCCCCTACCTCTTTGCCCTATGTCCTGGTCTACTGTTGAAGTTGCGATCGCCATTCTCTACCAAGGGGAACAATTTTTGATGCAGCTCCGCGACGACATTCCAGGAATTTATTATCCTGGTCAGTGGGGTTTTTTTGGCGGGCATATTGAACCTGGCGAAACCCCCGACGTGGCGGTAAAACGCGAGCTACTAGAAGAAATTGGCTACCGGTCTGAGGCGGTAACGTTGTTTGCCCGACTAGAATCTTCAGAAGTAATTCGCCATGTTTTTTATGCCCCACTGACGGTCTCCGTAGATACCCTAGAGCTACATGAAGGCTGGGATTTGGGATTGCTGAGCATCACCGATATTGAAAGAGGCGATCGCTACTCAGACCGGGCTAAGCAGGTGCGGCCTGTGGGTAAGCCTCACCAAAAAATCTTGCTGGACTTTTGGCAACAGGGCTGCTGGAAACAGACCCAAGCAATCACGACGAGCAAGACACCGGACGACCAAGACCAGACGACCAAGACAATAGGTAATGACGAATCTACAGGGTACTGAGCAAGCTGGATCCGAACCGTTGGCATACACCGTCCGAGTCAGTCAACGGGCGCGCAATGTCAGCATCCATGTCTCCCATCAAGGCGAGGTGGAGGTTGTTATCCCCAAAGGATTTGACCCTAAACGGGTGCCCGAAATTATAGAACGGCGGCAGAGTTGGGTGCTGCGGACGCAGCAAAAGCTGGCCGCTAGCCGTGAAACGGTGGTGCCAGAAACCACCGATCAGCTGCCCCAGCAAATTCAGCTGCGATCGCTCCCCGAAGACTGGACTGTGATCTACCGCCCTGCCTCAGATTCGCGGATTGTGGCCAGCCATGTAGGCAAGCATCAATTGCAGCTACACGGGGCTACCCATAGCGTAGAAACTTGTCAAGCTGTGCTACAGCGCTGGCTCAATCGCAAAGCCCGACTCCACTTTGAACCCTGGCTCCGGCAGGTCAGTGAAGACGTTTCCCTACCGTTTGGTACCGTTTCAGTGCGTCACCAAAAAACGCTGTGGGCCAGCTGTTCTAGCAACCAATCCATCAGCCTCAATGCCAAGCTGCTGTTTTTACCCCCAGCGCTGGTGCGCTATGTGTTTATCCACGAACTCTGCCACACCATCCACATGAACCACTCGTCTCAGTTTTGGGCATTGGTGGCCAAAAAAGAACCCGATTATCAAGGGATTGATCGAGAGCTGCGCCAAGCATGGCGCTATGTCCCCTCGTGGGCCGAATAACGAGCAGGTTTTAATTTAGCGTTCGATTTAGTTCGATTTCAGGGACAGTTGCCAGAGGCGCTGTTGATCGGCCTTGGGGGCATTGTCGTCGGTGTAGCGCAACGTTAGGTCATAGCCCTGTTGAGCCAGATTTTTCTTGAGCCGATTAGACGCATTGAGCAGAAAAATGGGGGCAAAATCTGGGGCAACGGCTAGGGCTTGAGGCGGGAAAATCAGCTGAAACTTAACATCGTCGTCCAGCCAGTAGCTCAAGGCTAGCAGGTCAATCGGGCGGCGATCGCTAATCACTAACGGGCGATCGCCCTGATTAATGATGCTTGAAACGGGTAAATAGTAGCTGCTGCGCGGCACGCTCTTATTCCACCAAACGCGAGACTGGGCGCTGACTAGCCCCACCCCCAAGCTCACACTCAGCAATAGCGCCAGCCCCAGTTGCCAGCCCCTCTGCCGCCGCCGCTCGTCTTTTCCTCTGGCGTTGCGTCTGGCGATAGTCAGCACTTGGGCAGAAAATACATGTGCCAGCGCTAGCTGGACGCCTAGGTAAGCCGGAATTAGATAGCGAATGCGGGTGGAGCGATCGCCTCCCAGCAGCAGGTCGGGCACGGCAAGGCTGAGGAACGACACCCCCGCCAAACTCAACACAAATAGGGCAGCAGAGCGGGGAGCCGTGCGGTAAAACACCAGCAGCGCATACCCTACACCGACGAGCAGCAGCAGATTTACAGGGCCTAAATCGACCCCTAGCAGCCCGCGCCCCGTATTGACCAGCCATTGATTGAAAACGGCGCTCAACGAGCTACTCTCCTCTAACGATGAGATCCGGGCTTGCGCTTGGTCTAGATTGCTAGCCAGAATCGCTAGCCAGGGTGCGAGGGGTAGGCCAGCCGCTAGGGTGGCGAGCAGATAGGGGACGGTAGGGTAAGCCGATTGAGCCGATTGAGCAGATTGAGCAGATTGAGAAAACTGAGGAGATTGAGGATTGGCGGTTGAGTGGCGGCAGATTAGAAAAAGATAGAGCCCGTGGGCGATCGCCACCAGCGCAAACAAGAGCTGGGTGTACAGGCCAAGGCTCACG
>JAYUYI010000395.1:0-1567 GCA_043752545.1 Thermoleptolyngbya sp. | reverse complement strand
ATACTATTAAAAGCAAATTTGTCAACTCATTTCCAGCCTCGATGCCTTGGGACGATCGCACTAACCTCGCCTCTTTTCCTTTGAGCTAGTCAAAAGATTTTATTTGAATGGGCAAATCACAAAATTTCTCAAGTAAACTCACGCTTTGGTGGCAGTAGCAAGTGTAACAGTCAATTAATAAAAACTAAAAAGTATTCTTCTATACAGAATTAACTGATGTAAAACTGTGGAATTCAATCATACCAATCAGGTTCGGTAGATAGTCGAATCGGAGTTTTTGGCGTTGAGGGTTGAAAGTTCAGTGTTGAATAAAATCTTAATGACGGGGCTGGCAGCGCTAGCACTGCTAAATGGTCCTTTGATTTCAAGTGCTTTGGCTGTTGATGATCCAATCAAAGCAGCAACAGATGCGGCAGCAACAGCCCAAGTTTCGGGAGACACGGGGTTCATGCTGATCTCGACAGCCCTCGTGTTGTTGATGACTCCTGGGCTAGCCTTTTTCTATGGCGGCTTTGTCAGAACGCGCAACGTTCTCAACACCATGATGATGAGCTTTATCCTCATGGGCATTGTGGGCACCTCCTGGATCTTGTGGGGCTACAGCCTCTCGTTTGCACCAGGATTACCATTCATCGGTGGCTTGCAGTGGTTGTTTTTAAATGGGGTCGGTTTAGAAACTACAGGCTACTTAACGGGTAGCCAGCCGGAGGCGGTGGTGTCTTATGCGGCTACGATTCCTCACCAGACCTTCATGATTTACCAGGCGATGTTTGCCATCATCACCCCGGCTCTTATCTCTGGGGCGATCGTGGAGCGCATTAGCTTCAAGGCTTATTTCTGGTTCATCATTTTGTGGTCATCGATTCTTTACCCAATTTTTGCTCACATGGTCTGGGCAAAGGGTGGATTCCTGGGATTGTATGGGGGATTGGGTGCCCTAGATTTTGCAGGCGGTACCGTAGTGCACATCAGCTCCGGTATTTCGGCACTGGTAGCGGCTTGGGTGATCGGCCCTCGCAAGACCTATCCGAGCCAGCCTGCGGCACCTCACAACGTTCCCTTCATCCTATTGGGTGCGGGTTTGCTGTGGTTTGGCTGGTTTGGCTTTAACGCAGGAAGCGCGTTAGGTGCTGGCTCTTTGGCAACTGTGGCATTTGTCGCAACCAACACGTCTGCAGCGGCGGCGGCTCTGATGTGGGTGATTTTAGAATGGGTGCTGCGCGGCAAACCGACAGCGGTTGGAATTGCAACAGGCGCAGTGGCAGGTCTAGTGGGCATTACGCCGGCGGCAGGATTTGTGACCCCAGTGAGTGCGATTTTGATTGGTGCACTCACATCGACGGCTTGCTTCTTTGCCATCAGCCTGAAAGCAAAGCTGCAATTTGACGACTCTTTGGACACCTTCCCTGTTCACGGGGTTGGCGGAATTACGGGTGCAATTTTGACCGGAATTCTTGCAACCAAGACCGTAAACTCGGCAGGTGGCGATGGGTTGTTCTACGGCAATCCGGGTCAGTTGGTGACTCAGTTGATTGCGATCGTGATCACTGCCGTCATTGCTGGGGCC
>JAYUYI010000394.1:0-1568 GCA_043752545.1 Thermoleptolyngbya sp. | reverse complement strand
GCTGGCAAGCTAGTGGTATTTGTGCAGCCCAGCTTTGGTGAACGCTATCTCAGCACGGCGCTGTTTCAAGACCTGCCAGCGGTGGAAGTGGCGCATCTTAATGGTGGCGTCAATGGTGGGATTAGTGGTGGCGATCGCGTGACCGCATCCGTTAGCCGCTAGTTGAGCCATTGCAACCGATTCAATCAATTTCCCCAAACGGATGCAGCCACTCGTAGGGGCAGGTTTAGCCAGCACATCCCTTGTGATGATAGTAACCGTCAAACAAAACCTGCCCTTCCCCGCTGCCGCGATCGCCATTGCATTTGGCCTCACTCAGTAGCCACGAACTGAGGGGCGATCGCCTAAATTCACGAACAAGATCTATTAGGGAAACCCCAACTCTGAACGCTAAACTCAGAGCAAGAGTTTTGCTGGCAAAAAATGCAGAAGTTTGTAGAAGCGCTGATCAAATTTACGCCGTCGGGGGTGGGCATTGGGATCACCGCTCATGCGCTGTTGCAGCACCAATGGACTCAGGCCATAATCATGGCATTTTTCACCAGCATCACATCGCTGTGGGTGAAATTTAGCAGTGAGTTTATGAAAGAGGCAGAAGCCGAATCTGCCAAGCTGGGAGGCGGATTTGCCAAGTGGGTATTTGCCCTGTTCAATAAGGCGATCGCCGCCCTACAAAGCCGCACCATTCAGCTCTGGCAAGAACTGACCTCCGATTTTGAGGACAAGTACTTTAAGCGCCTGTCATACATCTGCCGCGACTACGAAACCCAGGGCTTAGATCGAGGTCGAGGGCTAACGCTACAGCAGGTTTATGTGTCGGTTGGTCTATCTCAACAAGAGCTGGCAAACATTTCGCCTAACCTGTTGAAACAGCTCCAAGACGAAAATCGATTGGATCGAAGCTTCGACATTGGCGACATGCTGGCGTTGATGGAACGCCAACCAGAAGACTTTCAACGCTTGGCAATTTTAGGCGCACCCGGATCAGGCAAAACAACGCTGATGCGCTACATCACCTTGATGTATGCCACTCGCCAGCGGCGACAGCTGCACCCTAACGCGCCCGATTTCATTCCAGTGTTGCTATACCTGCGAGAAATTTATCCGCAAATTTTGCAACAGCCACAGCAGTCTCTAGCAGACCTGTTGACGCAATGGGCAAAGGGTCTACAGAGCGAACCTGCCTTAAAGCCACCGCCCGCCTGGTTTACAAAACAGCTTCAGCAGGGACGCTGCCTGATTTTGATTGATGGCTTAGACGAAGTACCCGAAGCACACCAGCGACAACAGGTGAGCCATTGGGTCGATCGGCAACTGGCGAATTATATGAAAACGCCCCTAATTCTAACCTCGCGCAAAGCAGGTTATGAACAGGCTCAACTGCAAGAAAGCGTCCGAGTGCTAGAGGTGCAGCCCTTCACCTCAGAGCAAATCGCCACCTTCGTGACCACCTGGTATTTGGAAACCGAGGTCAAAAGCCACGGAGGCGAGGTGGATGACGGCGTCCAAACCGAAGCAACGCGACAAACAAACCACCTGTTGCAAGAAATCGATCGCCTCCCTGCCCT
>JAYUYI010000393.1:0-1569 GCA_043752545.1 Thermoleptolyngbya sp. | reverse complement strand
TGTCGTCGATCGATCAGAAAGCGTCCGAGTCGTTTCAAATATCCACTCGCCTCGATGTGCAGATCGCCTGTCTCAAGTCCCGATTCTGGAGTACGGTTTTTAATCGAACCAAAATTGGCTCCAAGCTCACCTCCAACTACCGCAGGAAGTTTGATGAGATCGCAATCCATCAGACCAACATGAGCTTCAACGAGAGCAACATTCGAGAGCTATTGCTAGGCTTCTTTGCTAACCGGAGCGAGATTATGATGGAGTGTATCGGTGACGTGTTTGACAATGCGACCAAGCATCACAAAGATAACCAGGTGCATAACGAAGGCTGGAAAACCAACTCCGGCTATCGTCTGGGGAGGCGGATCATCCTGCCTTATGGGGTGCGCTTTGATTACGGCAGCTTTAGTATGTGCTACGGCCCGACCGAAGACTTTCTCACCGACCTGGATAAAATCATGTGCTATCTCGGCGGCTATGAGTACAGCAATATTCAACCCCTGGCAGTATCGCTCAGAAGCGCGATCGATCAATCTGACTGGCAGCGACCGTTCGAGAGTAGTTTCTTCAAGTTCCGATTTTATAAGAAGGGCACTTTGCACATTGACTTTCTAGACCTGGAGCTACTGGAGGATTTTAACGTCATGGCTTGCCAGCTCAAGAAGTGGCTACCCGCAGACTTCAGTTATCGGACTCGCCGCGATCGCCAGAAGGCACCGCAAACAGCAGCCGACCCCGTTACTCCGCCGACAATTCTCAGCCTTGCCCCGGCTCCTGAACCCGATGACGAAATCATCAGCACCCCATCCGATACCACCTCCGCATGGACTGAGATTGATAGGCAAACGTGCTTGATCAAGTCTAAGTGCACCGAGAAGACTGGGCAACTCTGCCTGCTTTAACCACGAAGGCACTCAAATCAAACAGCGATCGCGCCTCCTTCACCAGACTCGCGATCGCCCATTTACCCCTAACTACAAAGGAGCTTATCAATTGTGCCATCATCCAACGAAATAGAAGCGCTGCGAAAAGAGAATGCGGAACTAAAGCAACGACTGAAAACCCATAGAACCTGTGCTGTATATGGCATCCTTACCCGCACGGCACTAGAGGAAGATTGGATAGAGCAAAAGCGAACCCCAGATTTAGCAATTTGCTTCATGGACATTGACGACCTGAAGCTCAAGAACTCGGAGCTAGGTCAAGACGAGACGAACCGCCGCATCGCAAAAGCCTTCTCGCTGGCTCGAAAAGGTGAAGTGGTAGAGGTTGTTGGTAGATTCTTTTCTGGCGACGAGTTCGTTATCCTGACTCCTAAAGCCCATATCTTTGCTGTCTGCGATCGAGTGATGTCGGCTCTCAGTAATCATGGGATGAGCGCAACTGCCGCGATCGTTGAGTACGAAGGACAAGAAACCCTTGCTGACGCTGTACGAGATGTAGGCAATCTAGTAACTCAGTGCAAGATGATCGGAAAGGGCAAAGTCTATAGTTTTCTGCCTAACTAATCAAGAACCGCACTTCTCAATTTTGGGAAGTGCAAACCGCTAAAACTCTAGAACCCTACCCCCAAAAAAA
>JAYUYI010000392.1:0-1570 GCA_043752545.1 Thermoleptolyngbya sp. | reverse complement strand
TCCATATCTCGCCCCATTGCAGCGGCGATCGCCCGAATGCACAACTGCTGTGCCAAATGCGGATTCTGCTCCACAAACGCCAGCCGATAGGCATCATTTTTGAGCAGCGCAATATCGGCCAGCGTGGCGTACTGAGGCAGCAGAATAAAGTGGAGCTTTTCGATGGGGTCGGTGCTAATGCGCGGCGTTTGGCTAGGAGCTTTGCCATGTTGGCGGCAGAGTTCTGGAATGCGGAAGCGTAGGTATTGGCTGAGGCGTTCGACGGTGGCACAGTTGCGATCGCCGCCAATTTGCAACGCTTCCAGCAACGCATAGGTAAACACCCCTTGCTGAAGTGCTTCAATTTCCCAGGATTTTTCGGTGGGGCTACAGGCCGAGATCGTGATTACGCCTTGCTGGGCTTCGTTGCCGATTCCTGCCGCATCACGGCTGCCCTCACTGCGGCACGCGTCCAACATCAAAATCACATTGTCGGCACCACAGCGACTAAGGCGATCGCGCACATAGCTAACGGGGATGGCAATGTTGACATTGCGCGGATGCGCATCAATTGGCATCAGGTAATCGTGATTACCATGCTGTAGGCCATGTCCGGCAAAGAAAAACCAGCAGTTGTCACCCGCGTTTAGAAACGGTTGCTCAAAGCGATCGTGCAGAAATGAGAGTAAATTTCCGCAGGATGGATAGGTGGGAATTTGGGCACCGTTGGCTAGCTCTTGCGGCGGCAAATCGTCTGAGAAAAAGCAAACCTCATCAAACCCAGCGCGATGGAAAAGTCGCGCATCAGCTCAGCGTCGCGTTTGGCATACTTCAGCGGCGCAAAGTTGTTGGGGTTGTATTGATTAATGCCAATGGCGATCGCCCAATTCTTAGCCATGCCCTTACTTCGCCTTGGCTTTAAACTTCAGCGTCATCGCCCCCTTACTGCTGGCCTTCACCCCCGAACCCAGCAAGCTCACCTGCCCCTCGCCATTAATTTCCACCGACAGCTCAATTTCCTCCAACTCCATCCCCGCCACCTCAGCCGCACTCTGACGGGCAGGGTTAAGCACTCGCCCCATATTGCTCAAAAAGTCCGTCATGTTCTGCTCTATTTGATCCACCCTCACTGGAATAGCGCGCTGGGAAATCTTAGGAGCAGGCGGTTCTGGGGGATAAGGGTTGCGACGTTGCCCATCACACGATGTGTCTGGAATTGGAGGCAGGGTGGAGGGTGGATTGAGAGCGCTGGGCGGAGCGTCTGTGACAATCCAAATGACGTTGTTGGACATGGGGGCTAACGTTATGGGTGATTGAGGGAAATTGTTGCTCCCATTGTATTTTGAGGGCTTGAGATTCTGGATAATTGAACCATTTAGAGGATAAGCGGCTGGATTTTAGCTTGCACCTCTTCAATCACGTTTTCAGGGACAGATTCCACAAATCTGATGCTGCGAGCGTTCCAGTCGAGGCACCGAATCTGGTCTACCAAAATTGCGCCTTGCACCTGTAGCCCATCGGGCAAAAGCACCTCAAACGGGTATCCCTTGCATTGGCGTGTGATTGGCATCAACAGTGCCAAAGAACTCCG
>JAYUYI010000391.1:0-4266 GCA_043752545.1 Thermoleptolyngbya sp. | reverse complement strand
CTGCCAGAACAGGTTGTGGAATCGGTGCGGGAATTTCATCGACTTCAGGGATTTTTTCGACTGTGAGCCGGGTTTGGCTATTGCCGCCACCGAGTCGTTTGATTAGTTTGGGCGTGGGATCATGCCAGAGGTAGAGCCGGCGATCGCCTTCCTGCCAGTCTTCAGTGGCAGCTACTACCTGCAAGCGTCCCGATCGGTCTAACAGCAGCGGCATTAATTGTTCTGAAGTAATCAACTTTCGTAAATGCGCTTGCTGATCGGCTAATTCATTTGCCTGCAACACCGTTTCACCGAGCTTAATGTCGCGATCGCCCAAGTAACGGTTCCAGGTTTTGAGCGGCAGTTGACAGACAAAGGCGGGCTGCACTTTCGAGCCAGTCGGAGCAGCGGGTGGTAGGTCGCTGCGGTCAGCGGCTAGCTCGCCGGGGACAACGGCCAACACGCGCGGCGGCTTAAATTCTTCGGCGGCGCGCTGAGCCAGCACCTGGTTTACTTCGCCGTTGTTGGTCATGGCGATAAAGGTGCCAGCTGTATCCAACCCAGCTTGCTCCAACGCATCAGTATCGAGGGCACTGCTGGCGATCGTCTGCAAATTCTCCAGCTCGGCGGTGCGGCAGGCATCGCGATCGGTATCGAGCAGCCCCACGGCTTCTCCCCGCTCCTGAAACAGCCGCCCCACCAGCAAACTGAGCGGATTGCAGCCCACAATCACTACACCCGTCGCCTGTTTTAAGGTAATCCCCAACAGCTACGCTACCCAGCGCGCCGTTAGCCCTTGCAAAAACACCGTCGAAAGGATGGTGAGAAACACCAGCGCCTTAATTGCTTCACCGCCGCTGATGCCGTTTTGGGTGAGCAAAATGGCGAACAGGGTGGCCACAGAGGCCGAGATAATGCCGCGCGGTGCCACCCAACAGAGAAACAGCTTTTGCCGCCAGTTGAGGCCGCTGTTGAGGGTGCAAATGGCAATATTGATTGGGCGGACGATAAACCTCAGTGTGGCCACGGTGAACACCGCCCCGCGCCCTAGGGCAAACAAACTGGCGATCGACAAATCGGCAGCCAGCAGAATAAACAGCACCGATACCGCCAGAATGGTGAGCTGTCCCTTGAAGCGTCGCAGCAGCCGTTCATCGGGAATGGACGACGCCCGCAGCACCAGTCCTGCCACCACCGCCGTCATCAGCCCCGCTTCACTACGAATGCTCTGCGCCAGGCCAAATAGCCCCCACACCCCCGCCAGCACCACCAGGTTCTTCAAATCATCGGATACCAAGCGCGACTGCTTCAAAAATAGCCCTAGCAGCCAGCCGCCCAGCGCGCCAATGCCGCCGCCAATTCCCAGCCGCCGCCGCCGCCCACCGACAGCGGAGCCGCATTGCCATTTAGGATCACACTTAGCACCACCACCGCCAGAATTGCGCCGACGGGATCAACCAGCACCCCTCCCTTTTCCAGCAGCGTTGCCACCTGACGATCGACCTGCACCTGCTTCAACAGTGGACTAATCACAGTCTGCCCCGTGACCACAACCAAGGAGGCAAACAGGAAGGCGATCGCCCAGGGAAACTCGCCCAACCAATGCGCTGCCATACCCCCGCCCACCAGCGTAAACAGCGTGCCAACGGTGACCAAATTGCGCAAACTGCCCGACACCTGACTGATGCTGCGCAGCTCCAGATTCAGCCCGCCTTCAAACAAAATTAGCGCCAGCGCCAGCGCCACCATCACCTCTAGCCCACTGCCCAACAGCTGAGGATGCAGCCAATCCAGGCCATCTGCCCCCAGAGCGATGCCAAACAGCAGCAAAAAAATGATACTGGGCACATTTAGCCAACCCGCCATCACCTGTGCCCCAATCCCCGCCAGCACGGTTAGGACAACTTGCAGCATCAGAATGAGGGACGGATCAGCCGCAGCGAAGGCTTCAAACATAAAATGGGTATTGAAGTAGAGAAATTCAATCAGCATTGAGTTTTGAATTGTGAGTTCTGAGTTCTGAATTGGCTATTTCACTCAAAACCTGGTTGACTGACTAATCTTTTACCCCTCATCCCCCCACCCCTTCTCCCTTTGTGGGAGAAGGGGATCTAGAGGTAAAGTCTTGGCTCGAAGCCCCTCTCCCGCTCGGGGAGAGGAGTTGGGGTGAGGGGGATCGGAGTTTTGTCAGTCAATCAGACTCAAAACTCAAAACTCAAAATTCAACTCCCCCAGTCCCAGCCAGGCTACTGATTTTTTGGCAGCACCACCGCAGAACGTATCGCTATTATCAACAAATTGTGATCGAGGTGACAGGTTTAGGGTTGAATCTGGCGATCGCTCCCCCATGGGGGCAGTTCATTCGTATACTAAGCTAGGCATTGCAATTTCTTAACACGGCTCAACTCTTGGGAATCGACCTGCGCAGCTACGTCTATATCGATCGCCTCCAATCGCAAAACGCGGCCTATATGGGCACTGTAGCGGCTGGATTCTTGCCTCTACCCGGCGATGCCTCGCTTTGGATCGAAATTTCGCCCGGTATCGAAATCAACCGCCTGATGGATGTGGCCATGAAGGCGGCAGTGGTTCGCCCCGGCGTGTTGTTTATTGAACGGCTGTATGGGCTGCTGGAGGTGCACTCTAGCAACCAGGGTGAGGCCCAAGCGGCAGGGCGTGCCATTTTGGCGGAACTGGGGGTGCGCGCCCAAGACAGCCTCAAGCCCAGGGTGATCTCTAGCCAAATTATCCGCAATATCGACGCCCACCACGCCCAGCTAATCAACCGCACCCGTCGCGGGCAAATGCTGCTGTCGGGGCAAACCCTCTATGTGCTAGAGGTGGAACCTGCTGCCTATGCGTCGCTGGCCGCGAATGAAGCTGAGAAAGCCGCACTGATTAATATTCTGCAAATTTCGTCAGTCGGCAGCTTTGGGCGGCTATATTTGGGCGGCGAAGAGCGCGACATTATGGCTGGTTCTAGAGCCGCCCTCAATGCGATGGAAAGTGCAGCAGGACGAGAGTTTCCTAGCGACAGCCGCAAGGAATAAGCTATGGCGATCGCAGAGCATGTAGCCCGCCTAAAATGGGGTGGCGATCGCTGGACAGACTGGCGATCGCGCCATCCCAACATTTGCCCCGACCTGAGCGATCTTGACCTTTCGGGTGCCGACCTGCGCGGCTTAGATTTGCGCGGCGTCAGCTTTAAAGGTAGCCGCTTGGCCACCGCTCAACTCGATGCCGCCAACCTCAGCGGCGCAGAACTCACCCTGGCCAACCTCACCGACGCCAGCCTCCACCGTGCGATTTTGCACCGCGCCATTCTAGTCGGTGCCACCCTCACAACCGCCAACCTACGAGCGGCAGACCTAAGCCATGCCAACCTAATTGGCGCAGACCTGAGCCATGCCAACCTGCGCGCCGCCAACCTCAACTCCGCTAATTTAGAACGCGCCAGCCTCAGCCATGTCAACGGCCAAGGAGCTAGCCTCAACCAAGCCAATCTCAGCAAAGCCAACCTCTACGAAGCCGAACTGATTAGCGCCTTCTTTTATGCCGCTAGCCTGCACAAAGCCAACTTGGTCAACACCCATCTGACCCGCGCCTACCTGTTCAATGCCGACTTCAGCCAAGCCAATTTGGTCAATACTGACCTGCGCTGGGCCAACTTGAGTGACGCGAACTTCGACGGAGCCAATCTACAGGGCGTTCTGCTCAACGGCGCTATTTTGACCCATACGGGACTTGATAGTTTGGAGCCTGAACGAACTGAGGGGTGATCCCCAACGGGCAGTTTCTACCGAATTGTTAGGATTGATTTAGTCCAGTCAATCAGCCCCATGATCAATCTGTGGAACAGCCGTCTTCTGAGCCAATTCCAGCTCCCGACCCCATCCCGTCACCCAAACCGCCCAAACGGCGCTGTGTGATGGTCTGTCAATATCGTTCTTGTGCCCGCAATGGATCTGCTGAGGTATTAGAGGCGCTGCGGGCGGCGGTGCCGGGGGTATTGGTGACAGCGACCGATTGTTTGGGACAGTGTAGCTCTGGGCCGACGGTGAAAGTGATGCCCGATGACATTTGGTATTGCCAGGTGAGGGGGCCAGATGTAGAGGCGATCGCCACTCAGCATCTTTACGGTGACGAGCCAGTCAAACGATTGCTGCACCCGCGCTTTCACCCGCCAACCGATCTAGCTACAGAACCCTGACTGATCCCGCCAGCCATCGCGTCATGTGACAGACTCAAACCTTCTCGTTACGCTAGAAACAGGCGGCTAGCAAAAGC
>JAYUYI010000390.1:0-1572 GCA_043752545.1 Thermoleptolyngbya sp. | reverse complement strand
CTCGATCGCCTTCACAGCGCACCTTGACCACCCCACCGCGCCGAGAGGCTTGGTAGGCCAGAAACTCAGTTTTTTGCAGGCGATCGCGCCAGTAGAGACCCAGGGCGCAGTGGGCAGAACCCGTCACCGGATCTTCATCAATCCCCATGGCGGGCGCAAAAAACCGCGAGATAAAATCATAGTCGCCTTCTCCCACGCTGGTGACAATCACCCCATGCACTCCCAGGGCTTTGCAACGGCCAAAATTGGGTGACAGCTGCCGCACCGCCGCCGCCGACGCTACTTCTACCAGATATCCCAACGAGTTTTGGCAGACATTGGCGATCGCCACCCCCAAGGCGCTGACCAGTTCTGGCTTCACCCATGCCGCTGTTGAGGCGATCGCTGGAAAATTGAGCTGAATCCAATCGCCCTGTTTTGCCGCCGTCAAAATGCCGCTGCGGGTATGAAACCGGGCGGTCTGCGTCTTTGGCAGATGGCCTTGCGACCACAGCACATGGGCACTGGCCAGCGTGGCGTGGCCGCACAGATCCACCTCTACAGCGGGCGTAAACCAGCGCAGGTCAAACCCATCCTCCTGCGGCAGCAAAAACGCCGTCTCAGATAGGTTCATCTCAGCCGCAACCGATTGCATCCACTCATCGCTACAGGTCTCAGATAATACACAGACAGCAGCGGGGTTGCCGCTAAATGGCCGATCTGTGAAGGCATCCACTTGGGTAATCGTCAGTCCCATAAATTTTCGGTCTTTCTCCAGCGTCACTGCCTGCATCTTAAGGGTTCGTTACGAAGTTTTGCGCTATTTTTATGCCATAGGTAAGTGTTTATGCCATAAGTAAGTGGGTGCAATTAGTGGCGATTTGAACAGTGAGCAGGCTATTCAAACATTCAGCGAGGGAAAGAAGCATGTATCTTGCGCCAGACTTGACAGGGATTCGCTCTGGATTCACTGATGGGATTGGATCTAAGCGGCTTGGCTCTAAGCTAGGACGATTCACTCAGAGTTTATTGCTAAGTGTAGGGGCTGGGGTGTTGGGCATGGTAGGCAGCGCCAGCGCCGCTGAAACAATTTTGCTGCGGTTCGATGAAACTCAAATCAGTGTCCCGATTCAAGAGATCGAGGCATTTGCGGCATCTGGTGCTGTTGACGGAGATTTGCAGGAATTTTTTCAAAAATATCCTGAAATTCAAGCCGAAACCCAAGATATTCTAGATCAACAAATTACCGTCACCGAAGCGTTTATTCAACGCACATTGAGCGGTTCTACGGGTGAGTTTGTGTTGATTCAATTGCGGAAATTGCTGAACGACCCGTCGGGTGATGCGGATATTGAATCGTTGCGCACTACGCTAATTGACGCGTATGAAGATGATAATCGCTTTTCAGTTTTGGAGCTGCTACAAAAATATCCAGAATCAGAGATTTACGTTGACCTGCGCGGTTTGCAGCAAGTGTATGGGGATGTGGTGACGTTTGTTGAACGGATTCAGCCAATTTTGGAGACGGCGCGAGAATATTTGCAAGATCTAGTCTGCGATTGCCCGACCCCAACAGCGTCTGGCGGTGGCGGC
>JAYUYI010000389.1:0-1573 GCA_043752545.1 Thermoleptolyngbya sp. | reverse complement strand
GGCGGCATGACTGGCGGCGTTTCTGGTACCGCCGGAGGAACTACTGGAGGAATCGGGATGGGCGTAGGGTCTGGGGCTGCTTCAGTCACGGATGGTTCTGACTCTGGAACGACAGGGGAAACGAGAGAGGCGATCGCCGCTGCTACCCGAATGGGATTGGAGCGAGCCAGCGCCAGCCATTGCTGGTCTGCTGTCCAGTAACCAATTTCTGCCAGGTAGTCTCGATCGGTAGCCGGAATTGGGACATGCCGATCATGATCTAGCTCGGCCACGCTATGGTCCTGAACATTGTGGGCAGGCTGCTGGTCGAAGTCGATATCGGTGACGTCACATAGACGCAGCGTCAGATCTTGTCCTCCCTTCTTGCGCAGTTCAGACTTATGGGCTTCGGGAGTTTCCCAGTAGGCATAGGCATCGCTAGTGCTGCGAGGCGTCAAAATAATCCGACTTTTGGGCGACGTTTTACCGAGTAAGGCTGCACCTAGGGCGATCGCTCCGGCTACTCCGGCTGCTCCGACTACTCCGGCTGCTCCGGCGGTAGCTGACGCCGTTCCATTCGCCAGCCCAGCTGCCGCCCCTACAGGTGGTGGCTCTACCGCCGCACTAGGTGGGGCGGTAGTGGCCACTGGAGGGACAACTGGATCTGTAGCAGGGGCTGGAGGCACTGCGGTTGGCTCAGCACCGACTCCAGCCCCTGCCTTAGGGGCTGTCTGCCGCCCTTTGAGGAACCACAGCAACCCGCCACCCAGCAATGCCAGCAGTGGCAGTAGCCAAAGTGGAAAGCCTGCTCTGTCGCCAGCCGCAGGAATCGCTGCCCCATCAGGAGATGCCACTACCGTTGGAGCTGCTGCCGCCGATGGCGGGGTGGCGGGGTCTGGGACTGGAGGGACGGGCGTGGGAGTTGCGGCAGATGTGGCAGTGGCATTGGGTAGGGCAATAGTAGCGGCCTCTGTTTGCCGAGCTTGGGCGATCGCTTCTTGACCCGCCGCAGAGGTGGCAAATCCTAAAAATGCCAGTACCGCCGGACTGGGCGCTGCTTTATACACATAGCCCCGAGGTTGAGAATAGGGATACTTGGGATCATCGGGCAGGGTTTTGTGCATTGGCACAATTTTGACCTCGCCGTCTTGGTCTAGCACTTCGCTGGCGATCGCATAGCTAATGCCATCTGCCCCCAACTCTTGAATCACCGCCGCCGTATCATCGGCTGCTACCTGGGTAGTCGTGGCTCCGGTCTCGAACGGTGCCGCCTGGAACACCGCATACCGACTTAGCGCCAGCCGCGTGTCGCTAGAATCGGGTCGATCGACAAACCGAATTGGCCCCGGTGCTCCGCCGACCTGCGACCAATCGGTAATTTCACCCCGAAACATTTTGGCAAATTGCTCAAATGTCAAATCGTCACTGAACGGATTATTGGGACCCACAATGATGGCGATCTTTTCGCGGCTAATGGGAACTTCACTCAACCCCTGGCTCCTTTCTGCCGCTGTCAGAGGGCGACCCGCCGCCGCCAAGTCAATCTGTCCGTCTAATAAGGCTTTTAAGGCGGCATCGGTGCCAGCCGCCGCCA
>JAYUYI010000388.1:0-1575 GCA_043752545.1 Thermoleptolyngbya sp. | reverse complement strand
GCAAGCAGCAGAATTAAATTAAAAACTCTAACCCCCTGCAATACTTGCCGTGAAAGGTATCACGGGGGGCTGAATTCTGGATTTCCTGTGGATTTGCTTGTAGTAGTGTTCAGAATTCTTCTATTGTCTTTTGACTCGAATCAGCAAAACTAAGCATGAGACTGGATGCAATTTATGAGACATTGGCCTACAGTTAGGTTTCTCTGGTAGGTTTTCTAGTATTGAAACGGCAAAGTGTTGGGGCTAAACGTCACAGCCGATTATTACATTCTAACTACAGTCTAAGCAGCCTGACCTAGTTATCCTCAAGATCAACCGTGTACCGTTGGACTGGCAAGCAAGTTTGACCTCTAGTTTATGGCTCCGGGTTTAAAATCATCGACGCTGGAACTCTTGAAGCGCTTCAATCGGGCGTTTCCACAGTTTTATGAGCAATTTGTCAGCAGCGAGATTCAGCTCCAAAATTTGAGGTTGGCGTACCAGCTTTACAAAAGTCGGCAAGCCGTAATTGAGCTGAAGCCGGAGGGCAATAAAAGTGCCCTGCATTTTGCCTATCGCAATCAGTCGTTTTTGTTGAGCGACATTTTTGGGGTGTTGGCAGCCTACGGACTCACCATTCACAGTCTCAGCCTCTACGGCCAAATTTATCCGCCCATGCTGGTGTTTAGCAAGCTGGTCGTGTCGCGGGGCAGCAAGGCGCTAACTGAAAAAACGGCGGAGAATGTCTGTCGAGCGATTCGAGAAGCGCTGGGCGGGCGGTTTGAGGTGGAAGAGATGCTGGCGGTTGAGTTTAACCTAGATGCTGGGTTGGAGCAGGTGGAAACAGAATTTTATGTAGACCCCGTGTTTCATCTACCTGCGCTGTTGATTGAGGCCGATAATCAGCCGGGGCTGTTCTATAAAGTGATGTATGCCATTTGGCAGGAAGATTTGCTGGTCGTGAATGCCAATCTGCTGGTGTGGCGCGGGCGAACGCGGCTAATCCTGTATCTGCTGGGACCAAACGAAAGTCTCATTCCCGAATATTTGGGGCAGAAAATTGCCGAAGGGATGCGGCAGCGGCTGTTGGGACGACGTTTCTAAGGATGGGTTGAGTCTGGCTCAGCGTTACCCTCTTCCATTCCTCGGGCACTACTAGATCGAGAACTACTAGATCGAGAACTACCCGGTTTGTCGTTGTTGAGGGTGCCCCGGCTATGCGTTTACCATCCGCGATTTGGATGCGGGTTCTCCTGTGGGGTTTGGTTGGGTTGCTGCTGTGCCTAGGGATCAGCTGGTGGCAACGAGGGGCAGCTCACTTGCCTCAACCGCCACTGCCGCAAGATCCGCTGATTCAGGTCTATTTCAACCATTCGCAGGCATCGCTATATCGAGAGCCCTATCGGCAGCAGGAGCGGCTGGGCGATGATTTGGAGCAGGTGATTGTAGAGGCAATTGAGGCGGCAAAAGTTTCGGTCGATGTGGCGGTGCAGGAGCTGCGGTTGCCTGCTGTTGCTGCTGCACTCCGGCAGCGACAGCAGGCAGGCGTCAAGGTGCGGGTGATTTTGGAAAATACCTACAATCACCCGTTCAGCA
>JAYUYI010000387.1:0-1576 GCA_043752545.1 Thermoleptolyngbya sp. | reverse complement strand
AGCAAATGTTATGGCGAGCGTAGCCAAGTGGTTAAGGCAGTGGATTGTGATTCCGCCATTCGTGGGTTCGAGCCCCATCGTTCGCCCTTAAGTCAAGTTTTGTATTTTAGAATCAGGCGGGTGTCTTGTTGAGTAGGACACCCGCCTGACTTTTAATGTTGCTTTCCTAATGGGATTTAGGGGGAAATATCTGGATGCTTGACGCATCTTGAAGCCGCTCTAGCCAGACTTCCACCTCTACTTGTAAGATTTGCCCGAGCTTGAGTAGATGGTGCAGGTCTGTGATGTCCAGGGAGGCGTTATGTTCAGATGTTTTGCCAGCTTGCGCTAAGAGAGCAACGTTCATTAGGTGTGGTAAAAAATGCTGCGGCACAATTTGGTGTTGCAGGCTGCGGAAGTAAAGTTCTTGAGCGCGATCGAGCAGCAGGGGCAGGTGAAGCTGTTGTCCAATCGCAATTAATCGGGCAATCCAGCACACATCTACGTCTAAGGTGGCGGGGCTGATGTCGTGTAGTAAGTGCCAAAGCGATCGCAAAATCAGTCGCTCTAAGGTTTGTTTGATCTGCGGTTGGCGGATCTGGCAGCGCAGGTGATTGGCTTCAGTGGCGATCGCCTCCAGTTCTGCCAAATAGCTGGCACAAAGCTGAGGATGGGCGGATGGAAAATCACTGGTTTCGCGTTCGAGAGCCTGAAGTGAGGTAATGGCTCGGTGTCCGAGAGCAACCTCTGCGGCCACTTGTAGCTCGTGAGGTGCTTCCAACCCATCTCGCTGAAACGCCATTAATACGCCGTAGTTGTCTCGATAGACCTGGGTATACAGCTGATCTAATCGCGTTAACGTCTCCTGGCTGAGGAGACGCATAATCCGATGGCGATCGTCAGCAAACAAATTTTGCAGGCCGTAAGACTGATCCCCAAACACTCGGCTCATGGCCAAAATTACCTGTGCTGCACTAGCCAGCGTCAGCGATGCCATAATGCCTTCCTTGAGTTGCAGGTAGGCTCGGCGGCTCGTGAAGGGCTGCACGCAGCAGTGGAAATCCCAGCCGCCTAGATGCAACACGGCATAGACCAAGTTGACCGATTCTCGGGTGATTTCTGAGGTGAGTTGGACATGCCCAACCGCCAGCGTCAAGGCACCCATGCGCTGAAGCTGGTAATCTAGCCGCTGTACGGTGTAGCAGTAAACGCGCTGTGCAGAGGCATAGGAGTTAAACAAAGAGCTGATGGCATAATGCGCCGCCACCTGCTCAGAGCTGACGCGAGCCGAGGCTACGAGTTGACGAAACACCTCTGCGCCGTTGGCAAATGCGTCTACATTACTGGGGATCGTGGCTAGTCGGCGGATAAAGGCTTTTTCAAGCTGGACATTGGCCAACTCTTCGGCCAGTTCGAGGGCGCGGGCAGCATAGCGCAAAATTTGTGTTCCTTCGGGCCGAGATACTTCCTCGAAGAACCAGCCGCAGCTCGTATACATCAGCAGAGTATGGCGCTGCATTTCGAGCAGCCGCAGGGCATCGACCCGTTCACTGTTAGTCAGCCTGTGGGACTGGTGGGTGGCTAGAAATTGGTTGAT
>JAYUYI010000386.1:0-1576 GCA_043752545.1 Thermoleptolyngbya sp. | reverse complement strand
GAGACTGAATGATCGACTCATTTGTGAATACGGCCTCATCATAGCGACCCTCATCTAACTGGCAGATTGTTACCTTTGCTTCTAACGGATCAACAATCCAATATTCAGGAATTTCTAAAACACTATACTCGCTATACTTAGCGCGATAATCTGCCGATTTGGTTGACTCACTGACCACTTCTACAACCAATAACGGAGGCGGTTCACTCAAATTAATCACGGCTTCGCGATCAGCCATTGCGTCCCATTGGGCGATCGGTAAAACTGTTACATCAGGAATCCTTGAAGTATCCCAACGTCCCCCACGCGGCGATCGCACCCCAATTCGCATATCTTTAGATGTCCACGGTAATCCTGCTGTTTTAATGGCACTCCTAAACTCGTCGTTGAGAAACTCTGAAATCGCCCCATGTTTGCCCGTTCCCAAACCCATTGGGCTTAATTCTCCTTCGATCAGTTCATGGCGAGTTCCTGTGCCATCATCGTAGGCAAGATAGTCTTCAAAGCTAAGCTTTTGGGTGGTTGTGGTCATGGCAGTTAACCCTCCAGCGAGAAGTTGTTTCATTTTAGTGCGATCGCCGTGCTTTTCCCCACCCGAGCGCGATCGCCCCATGCCAATTTCAGTAATGCAGTCCACCGAGCGTTGTCAGGAACCTTAACTCAAAACTCAAAACTTACTCAACTCCAATTCCTAACAAGTTCTAACCCAATCCCTAACCCTGCTTCTCCCTCCATGCCCCTCCGCATCCTGCAAATTGTCCCTGCCGTGTCTCCGCTCTATGGTGGTCCCAGCCAAATGGTGTTGGGATTTTCGGCGGCGCTGGCGGCAGCGGGGGTGGAGGTGACGGTGTTGACGACCGATGCCAATGGGGATGTGGGTCAAGCGCCATTAATGGTGCCGCGCGATCGCCCGATTTCACAAGACGGCTACCAGCTTCGCTATTTTCACTGTGCGCCATTCCAGCGCTACAAGTTTTCGTTAGGATTGTTGTCCTGGCTGTTTCGCCATGCGGCAGAGTTTGACTTGGCGCATATCCATGCTTTGTTTTCGCCTGTGAGTACGGCGGCGGCAACGGTGGCGCGCTACCGAGGGTTACCGTATATCCTGCGCCCGTTGGGAACGTTAGACCCGGCAGATTTGCACAAGAAACGCCGCCTCAAGCAGCTCTATGCGGGGTTGTGGGAGCGGCCAAATTTGGCTGGAGCTGCCGCGATTCACTTTACTAGCCAGCGAGAAGCCAACGTTTCTAAGCGGTTTGGGCTGCTTACGCCAGAGCTGATTTTGCCGCTGGGGGTCACCTCGCCGTCATCTGGGTTTCTGCCTGCTCATGCGGAGCCGCAGGAGCAGACAACATCCAGTTCAAGCGCAACCATTCGCCGTCAATTGGGCATCTCGGACGATACGCCGCTGCTGCTATTTCTGTCTCGCCTTGATCGCAAAAAGGGCTTGGATTTGCTGCTGCCCGCTTTAGAACTATTGCTCCAGAGAGGTTGTCCGTTTCACTTTGTATTGGCAGGTAGCAATTCGCAAGATCCGGCCTATGAAGCGGCGATCGCCACCCAGATCAACAGGTCG
>JAYUYI010000385.1:0-1579 GCA_043752545.1 Thermoleptolyngbya sp. | reverse complement strand
TGATCCGAGCTGCGGGTTGGCATCAACCGCGACCAGTCTCTCGCCTCCATAATCCGAGCTACATGCATCAGGTGAATGATTTTTCTGACCCAGATTGGTGTTCCAATCAAAATAATCCAGTGCGATCGCTTTTCCGACTGATCTATGGTGTTGAGAATTGCCGCCACCGGGTTTGGATCGTTATCAGGGGTTAGGTTTCCAGGCATCTTACGCTTCCAAGTACTAAAGATAGTGGTGTCTTCACTTGAAAACATTCTCATCTTCTGCATACGTTGTCAAGTGAAGACATTTACCGGATTCCCTTGCTCTGACACGATAAAAGGCATGGGAAAAGCAGGCAAGTCACTCAGGCAAGTCCTTGAAACCTACGGCATTAGCCAAAATCGGCTGGCGGTGACAATGGGAGTCAACCGAGCAACCGTTAATCAATGGTTTAACGAAACGAGAGATCCCCTAGCCGAGTCAATTCCAGATATTGTGAATGCTCTAGAGCAGCTCAATGAAGCGGCAGCTAAAGAATTTGTGGCGTTGTATTTGGGTCGCGTTGCCCAAGACGATCCACCCGAGTAGAGACGCGATTAATCGCGTCTCTACAAAAAAACGGCTGGGTTTGTATTTAAAATTGGGTATCTGTATCTAAATTTGTATCCGGCGAAGGCTGAATCTCGGGCAAAGGCAGAATTTCCGGTTGAATCTGAATCTCTGGCGACGGTTGAATCTCCGGCAAAGGCCGAATCTCCGGTTGAGGCTGAATTTCAAGTTGAAGTGGCGTCTCTGGCAGGGGTTGCCCGTCCGCTGGAAGCTGCGTCTCTGCTGGAGGCTGACTAACCAGCTGAATCTGTTCAGCAAAGTAAGTCGCTTTAGCACCATAGCTTAGCTGCTGAGCCAGTTGCAGGGCTTGTTGAAACGCCGCGATCGCTGGTTCTTGTTGGCCACCTGTCCGATAAATTTGCCCAATTTGGTCATAGACATTCATATTGCCGATCACGTCATAAGACTGCTGGTTGACCGTGAGCAGCAGTTGGTAGACCGTCAGGGCATCAAGGGGGCGATTCAGCGTTGTGTAAAGGTCGGCCAAACGATAGAGCGACTCGCTGGCAAAGCCATACTGCTGCTGGCTTTGTGCCAACGTAAATGCATCTTGATAGCTGGCAACGGCAATATCGGGGCGATCAATGGCACGGTAATTATCACCCAGCTCAATTTTGAGCAATGTAATTCGGCTCAACAGCAATGGGTCTAGCTGATATCGCTCCAATAACTGCTGCTGGATGGCGATCGCCTGAGCGGGCTGATCTCCTTTTTGGTACACATAGGCCAACTGCTGCAAATAATTTAGCTCTGCGACTGGGTCGTTGGCGGCACGGGCAATCTTCAGCAAGTCTTCGTAGGCGATCGCCGCCTCGGCAAAATTAAACCAGGCGATATGCAGGTCAGCTAACCCTGTGAGCACGATCTGCTCGGTTGCCACATCTTGCTGCGATCGCACCTGGGTCAAAAGCTGGGTATATAGCGCCACCGCAGAGGTATAGACCCGCATCGACTGATACGCTTGGGCAATGCTAAACAGCAGCTCAAA
>JAYUYI010000384.1:0-10197 GCA_043752545.1 Thermoleptolyngbya sp. | reverse complement strand
CAGCATTTTATGAGCACCACCGCAATCATTCAGAGGTCAAGCTTTTCCTCCTAGGTGCCCCTGCAGGAGTGGCGGCGGAGGCACAACGCAGAATTAATCGCAAAGTTGGTCGAGAAATGGTGGTTGGCTCTTATTCACCGCCTATTGGATTTGAGACGGATGCAGCAGAGTGCGATCGCATCATTCAATTGGTAAATGCTTCAGGGGCGACTGTTCTAGCGGTAGGAGTAGGCGCTCCTAAGCAAGAAAAGTTTATTTATACCTACAAAAAACGGTTTTCTGCCATTAAAATTTTTCTGGCTGTTGGTGCCACGCTTGATTTTGAAGCAGGACAAGTAAACCGCGCCCCAAAATGGATTAGCAAGGCAGGTTTGGAATGGCTATACAGATTAGTGTCAGAGCCTAAGCGGCTGTGGAAACGATATTTGATAGAGGATCCAATGTTTTTATGGTTGATATTCGCTCAAAAGTTGAATCTGTACAGTGAACCCTTTCAAACCTTTCCTGCCTCTGACGCTCAATTCAGTCGGGGAGATGGTAATTCTAGCCGTTCTACCTTACCTGCTCTAACCGAACAGCTTCCCGCAAGTAACTAAAAAGCATTGAAATCTAACAGGGTCTATGGCATTGCATCCGCCGTTGTTCTACTTCACCATGCTGTTTCAAGAGTGCCGCTAGCTTTTTACGCATCACAATGCCTGATTGGTCAGATGGCATATGCTGCTCATCGTCGAGTGTTAGTGGAGCATCGTAATCGGTGGACTCTAGCACGACGCGATCTTCCAGCGTTACCTGTCGATCGAACGCAACACTATCTGCGGCTTTGGCATCAGTTTCGGTGTCATTTCGAACGCAGAATTGAATGATGTCAGAGGCGCGATCGCTAATTGGTGTGGCGGCTGTAAGGTACATTCGTATAGACCCCTTGACCATCAAACGACCCCCCGTGATAGGGATAGTGGACACAGCCATTGATGACGACGCCCTTCGACAGTTTTGCAGAACGGTGACAACAGCGATCGCGAATAGCAGCGGGTTGACCATTCACGTCTAGCCACAGAACCAACGGCTGTTCTAGTAGCTCAAACGACCGGAGCTGATTTGCTGCTAGGTCAGATACAGGCATAACGGGATACCAAAATTGTCTCAAGACCGGCTGTTGAGTTACTAGCATGAGTGGCACTCCCGATGCATCAACGGAAGAAGCGTTTAATGAAATAGTCTAGATAATCGTCGTTGGAATGTTTTAAGCAATTTTACAAAGCGCACAAGCAGAGTTCTGAATGCTGAGGGGGCAGCGGTTTCGCGTTCAATCTCATCAGATGGCGCGATATTAGTCACTTCATACAGCAGATACTCACCACTTTTCCCAGGAATTTTGACCTGGCAGCGCCGATTGATTGCCACTAAATCTTTGACCAAGGCATAGGTATCTGCTGAAATCAGCAGGCTGGTACCTACCGTTTTGTTAGCTGCTTCAATCCGACTGGCAAAGTTGACTGCATCCCCAATTGCTGTTATTTGTTTGCTGTGAGCAGAGGCTCCCACCGCTCCTAATACGACTTGGCCGAAATGAATCCCAATGCCAATTTGCAGCTGACGATGGTAGAGACGATCTAAATAGTTGTTAATTGCCACCATGCCATTTTGCATGTCTACAGCGGCTCGAACGGCTCGCTCTGCAGCGCGATCGCGATCGTCCCATCCAAACAGAGCCATGCAGCCATCGCCCATGTAGTTGTTAATTACACCGCCATGACGCTCCACAATTTTGCCCATGTGGTTAAAGTAACGGTTTAGCACGTAAATCACGTCATAAGCGGGCAAGGCTTCTGAAAAGTTGGTAAACCCACGCAAGTCTGCAAACAAAATGGCAATTTGCTTTTCTTCGCCAATTGCACCCAATCGTCCTTTACTGGTCATCTGTTGATGAATCAATTCCAAATCTTCTATGTCCAATGCTAGCCGCCGGAGGGTGATTTTCCCGGGGCCTGATACCTGCGTTTGACAGGCTAAGCGCATTTTAGGGGCAAAACTCAGGCGATTTGCCAGCGCTTGTTCGGCATCATTGCGGGGGGCACAATACTCTAACCCTTCCAAGACCCAAACCCGGCAGGTAGAGCACCGGGCACTACCTCCACACGCGTGGGTATGTGGAATTCCGGCGTAGAGAGACGATTCTAGGATCGTTTCTGTATCGTTCACCGTGATGAGGCGATCGTCGGGCAGATAGTAAAGGATGGGCATGATGGGGGAGCACAGCGGGGAATAGAGCAGAACAGAGCATAAATGTCAGGCAAGCAACGTGGGCTGTCGGCATGATGTGGCCGTAAGCGCTGCGATCGCCTTTCATTTCGCTTCCATTTATGAATAGATTCATGATCAACAGCTGCAAATCAGCACCCCTGACAAAATCATAAGTAGATTTCTGTAGTTAATAGCTAGTAGATTCACGTATTACTTAAAAATCGCTGTATTAAATTAAACTCTACTAATCAAATACCTTGCTATGGTTTGATTCCAACTTCTCAGTAATCTATTTTTTTGTAGGCCATTCTGGAGAAAATTTACAGAGGTTGATTCTGGTATCAGGCTTTGATGAGGGATTGCAAAAACCCTAGTGAATCCTAAAGATGATTGTTAGTCTTTATCCATTGACAGCAACTCAACTACTTCAATCTTGCCATGCGAGTTGAAAGGTTCTTCAAACCCTGCTTAGTTACATCTCCACTGAACCATCAACGTTGGCAGTCGGAACCATGTAACGGCGGGGCTGCGATTGAAGGATGGGGTTGTATGTGAAATCTCACTACTGGAGTACGAATAATGAAAATATTGACGATTGGATCAGCTTTTGTAGCATCGGCAGCTCTTTTGGCAGTTAGTGCGAGTACTGCGGGTGCCGTGAGCATTTCCATTGGCGGCACATCGGTTGCAGGTGAAGGGTACAAGTCGAATGTAGCTGGAGCAACCACAATTGACTTCAACTCTGGCGCAGCACCGACCAGTGGCATGGTGAGCTACTCGGGTGTGACCAACCACATTGTGCAGGGCAGCCGGAGCGGCCACCATGCCACGCCTGCTGGTGATACCACTAAGTATCTGACGCTGTCTAGGGCTGGTGCAGGGGTGGCGGGTTCCACGGGTGCTCTAACGCTGAATTTTGCTAAAGCGTTAGATTACTTTGGGTTGTATTGGGGTTCGGTAGACACCTACAACTACTTAGACATTTTTAAGGGGAATACGTTGCTCCGCACTGTTAGCGGCAGAGATGTGTCGGCTACTCCAAACGGCGCATGGACGGGCTCTCCAACCAACAAGTTTGTCAATCTGTATGCTGACGCTGGCGAGTCTTTTGACCGGGTGGTAATGCGCTCTACTGGCGTCGCATTTGAAACCGATAACCATGCCTTCAAACAGGCGGTGCCTGAACCGTTCACCGTTGGCGGTAGTTTAGTCGGATTGGCGATGGGTTTGAAGATGCGCAAAAAGCAACAAGCGAAAAAAGCTGAGGCGTAATGCCAAGCTAGCTGCGCTTTAGCAACTCAGCTTAGAAGTTCAGCTTAGAAGTTCAGCTTAGAAACCCAGCCAGAATCCGGCGATCGCCAGGTTCTGGCTGGATTTTTGCTTTAAAGGGCAACGGCTGAGAAGGACGGCACACTATGCCCAACACTCAACGCCCAATACTCAACGCTTGGACAGATCGGGATCGGCTTTAAGTGCTTGGTCAAGGATCACACGAGCTTGCTCTGCCTGGGTGCGAGCTTCTCGGTAGCGTAAATTGGCTTGAGCGTAGGTCTTGAGGACTTTAAATCCCTCTTTGAGATTGGTAATTTCTTCCTCTGACACTATTTCATCGGTGAATAGTGTATCGATTTGGGTGCGAATTTTCATTGCCTCGGTTCGAGATACCTGGACTTTTAACTTCAGCGTCGCTAGGGTGCTCAGAACCTGCACCGCTTGGGTGATGGCATCTTCTTCTTCCACGTTGACCAAAACTGGCTCCTTCACTTCAATAAATTGTTGGGGACCAAACCCTTCAGACAGATCGGTGGGCAATGTGCCCTCTTCCATGAGCGCAATCAGCTGATCCATGGCCTTCTCGCGGGCTTTGAGTGAGTCTTTGCCGGAGACGGTGAGAATGACTTCGGGACTCTGAGCAAGAGTGTATTGAACCATGAGGCTAGTTATGGATACATATGTATTACTTTAATTGCCATGATATCGAAAAATGGACGCATCAGCCGCTATCCCTAATTAAACGCTAGTTCCAAAGTCCTGTGAGGTTACGCGATGTGCGACTAGCCTAAAGCCCCTCACCCTAAATCCCTCTCCCAGGGCGGGAGAGGGACTTTGAGCTACTCTTGCTCCCCTTCTCCCTTCTTGGCAGAAGGGGTTGGGGGATGAGGGTCAACTAAAGTTGCACATCGCGTATAGGTGAGTAAAAATAAGCATAATATCAAAACGTCGGCTAATTTCACGGCAGAGCGCACAAGAGAGCTAAGGTCTCCACAGACGGATGGTGCGATCGCCACTGCCACTAATCAACGTTTGGCTATCGGGACTAAAGGCGATCGCCTTGACCTCACGCGTGTGGCCAGCCAGAGTGTGGCGCGGTTTGCCGTCGGCCAAACTCCATAGCTTAATGGTGTGATCCCGGCTGCCACTGGCCAGGAATTGATCATCGGCACTAAGGGCGATCGCATTTACCCAGTCCAAGTGGCCTGTGAGGGTTTGCACCTTTTGGGTTTGGAAGTTCCACAGGCGAATGCTGTGATCGCTGCTGCCGCTGACGAGGATCTGACCATTGGCGCTAAAGGCAACAGAGTTCACGTCTTGGCTATGGCCTGATAATCGGCGCAGCAAGTCTCCGGTATAAAGATTCCACAAGTTGACACTATTGTTGCTGCTACCGCTGGCGACGATGCGTCCGTTGGGGCTAATGGCGACACTGGTGACCGCGCGTGACTCACGCAACGTACGAATTAGCCGCCCGCTGCTGAACTGCCAGATTTTGACGGTGTTGTCATCGCTACCGCTGACGATTGCCTGACCATCGGGGCTAATGGCGACTGCATGCGAAAGGATGGAGTCGGAGCGATCGGTAAGGGTACGCACGGGAGAATTGCCGCTCAAGTCCCATAGTTTAATCGTGTCGTCGATGCTGCCACTGATTAAGGTGGTGCCATCGGGGCTAAAGGCCAAGGACAAGACGGGTTCCAGATGGCCTGTGAACGTACCCAGTAGGGTAGCAGTATCTAAATGCCAAAGCTTAATGGTGCGGTCGAAGCTAGCACTGGCAAACCGTTTACCGTCAGGGCTAATGGCGATCGCCGCAACGCACTGCTCGTGGGCATCTAAGGTGCGGGTACACTGCCAGGACGCGATCGGCAGCGAAATCGGCAGCGGGATCCCCGCAGGAGGGGCGATCGCCGTTGAAGCATTCACCCCAGTGGCGATCGCGGCCAAATCACGCAAAATATCTGCGGCGGACGCATACCGTTGCTTAATTGCCGGAGCTACCATCCGGTCGAGCAGACGAGTCAAATCAGCGGCGATGGGGTGCGGCAGGCGGCTATGCCAGCTCCACTGGCCATCGGTAAAAGAGAATAAGTCGAAGGGTGAAACATCGGTGAGTAGATGAATGCAGGTAACCCCCAGGCTGTAGATATCGCTGGCAAAGATCGCTTTACCACCGACCTGTTCGGGGGCAGCATACCCGGCACTGCCAATCACCGTTCCGGTTTTACCCAGAGCAGACAGGGTCGTAAATTTAGATGCGCCAAAATCTACCAGGACTAGTTTGCCATCGCTGCGCTGGCGGACAATGTTTTCGGGTTTAATGTCGCGGTGGATGGCGTGGCGCTCGTGAATGAATTGCAGCACGGGCAGTAGATCTTGCAGCACCTGGCGAATTTGCTCTTGATCCAGCCCCCCAGTTTGCGCCAGCTCTTGCGCCAAGGTTGGCCCGTCGATGTAGCTCTGGATCAGATAGTGATAGGTATTTTGGGTAAAGTGCGCCAGCAGCTTGGGAATTTGAGGATGCTGCCCCAGTTGATCGAGTTGCTCGGCCTCTCGATGGAATAGCTCGACGGCTTTGGCGGCGTGGCGGGTACCCACTGTGGGCGGAAACAGTTGCTTGATCACGCAGCTGGGAGAGGAGGGAAGATATTCATCAACAGCCAAAAAAGTTCTACCAAACCCGCCTGAGCCAAGTGGTTTGATTGCCCGATAGCGATCGCCCACTCTCAACGATTCACCGCAGTCTTGACAAAATTTGCGATCGTCTGGGTTCTGCGGATGCGGACAGGCGGGGTTTAGACAATAGCTCATACTTGTGTAAAAGACAGCCAAGCGAAAAGACAGCCAGGCGTTCAACCTATGGTATCTCCAATACTTTCTCAATCCGGCGAAATTGTGACACCCCGCCCAATTCTCCCGCCACAAACGCCCCATAGTGGCTATCACTGGGATGGCAGCGATCGCCATTTTTTTGAAGGCTGGTATTTTCGGCTCACCTTACCCGACTGTGGCCAAACTCTGGCCTTTATGTATTCCATCCAAGACCCCAGCGGTGGCCAGCCTCACAGTGGCGGAGCCGCCCAGATTTTGGGGATCGACGATGAATACTTTTGTCGGACGTTCCCTGACGTGCAGAAGTTTTGGGCATGGCGGCATCGGCTAGGGATCGGGCATTGGGGCAGACGACAGCCAGGGACGGAACCAGAGCTGGAATCAGTGGGATATTTGCCGCCGCAGGTGTTTGAGCAAACGGTTGAGGAAGGCTATCAGGCGACGGCAACGTGGCATCAGGGCCAGCTGCGCGATCCGGCGAGTGGGCAAACGGTGAAATGGCAATATGCCACAGAGCCGCTGGATGGATGGGGCGATCGCCACCGCTTGCCGCAATCGACCGCTGGCTGGCTGTCGCAGTTTCAGATTTTTGAACCGGGCTGGCAGATTTTGATGGCGCATGGACTGGCCACGGGCTGGGTGGAATGGGGCGATCGCCGCTACGAATTTACCCATGCCCCGGCCTATGCCGAGAAAAACTGGGGCGGCTCGTTCCCGCAAAAATGGTTTTGGCTTCAGTGCAATTGCTTTGCCGATCAACCCGAACTGAGCCTGACAGCCGGAGGCGGTCGGCGCGGCGTGCTGTGGTGGCAGGAAGAGGTAGCCATGATTGGGATTCACCATGGCGGCAAATTTTATGAATTTGTGCCGTGGAATGCACGGGTACAGTGGGAAATCCAGCCGTGGGGCTCCTGGCACATGACCGCCCAAACGGCTGACTATCGAGTTGAACTCATAGGCACCACCGCCGATCTGGGCACCCTGGTTCGCACTCCCACCCGCGACGGCTTGCGCTTCATTTGCCGAGACACGACTCACGGCACCCTAACGTTACGGCTATGGGATACTCGGGCGAGTCCGGCTCAGCTCATCCTTGAGGCTCACAGTGACCTATGTGGGCTAGAAACGGGCGGCGAGCCGTGGGCAGAGGTGTGGCGATCGCCAGACTAGATTGCAGCAAAATACTCAAACCAGCGTCTTGGCTCGCTGGACGCCTTGGCGCACAGATTCTGCCGAGCTGTGCAGGGCAGCGAGTTCCGCACTGCTGAGATCCAGCTCTAAAATCCGTTCGATCCCACCACAACCAAGCCGGGCAGGAACCCCGATAAACACATCGTTTAACCCATATTCGCCCCGCAGGTAGGCGGCAATCGGCAGCAAACGAGATTTGTTCTGCAAAATGGTTTCGACCATGGCACAGGCAGACGAAGCCGGCGCATAGTAAGCTCCGCCCGTTTGCAGCAGTTCGACAATTTCGGCACCGCCATTGCGGGTTCGATCGACTAGGCGGGCGATCGCAGCGGCATCTAGCAAGTCGGTAAGAGGAATCCCGTTGACGCTGGAATAACGCGGCAGTGGCACCATCAGCTCTCCGTGACTGCCCAGCACCATGGCACTGACATCAGCGGTGGACACGCCCAGCTCCAGCGCAATAAACGTCTGAAACCGGGCAGAGTCTAAGATCCCTGCCATGCCCATCACCCGCTCTGGCGGCAAACCACTGGCTTGCCACGCCAGATACGTCATCACATCCAATGGATTGGTCACCACAATCAAAATGGCGTCAGGAGAATGGGCGATCGCTTCCTTGGCGGCGTGCACCACAATTTGGGCGTTGGTTTTTAACAAATCGTCGCGCGACATGCCGGGTCGGCGCGGCAACCCGGCTGTAATCACCACAATGGTTGAGCCAGCCGTGTCTGCATAGTTGTCGGTGCCGCGAATTTGGCGATCGTGCCCCTCTAGACCCCGCGCTTCCATCAAGTCGAGCGCTAGACCCTGAGGGCGACCTGCCAAAATATCGAGCAGCACCACATCGGCCAAGTTACGTTCGGCAATTCGCTGCGCCAGCGTTCCCCCCACATTGCCTGCCCCAACTACCGCTACACGGACAGGAGTGCAGGCATTGAGCGTTGGGGAGGATGGATTCATAGCAGGACTCATGGTAGAAAAGAGGCGATCGCAGTCTATAGCGGTTTATACCGATATCCATAAACTATTTACCGTAGCGTAAGCGATCAAGCTTGCCTATCGAGTGAATTTACTCAAACTTTTCCAATTGGTCGGCTCTGAGCCACATATTGGGCGTCGGCACATGGCCAAACTGCACCAGCATATAATCACCTTTGGCATCTAAAACTTCGCCTTTGGTTTCAAAAATGTAGGGCGGAAACCGGCGATCGCTGGCCGCCGCCTCCAAACTGCCTTCTAGCTTGGCTCGAATCGCTCGAACGAAATCACCTTTTTGAACTGGCATGGCTCGGTGTGTCCACAATATATAAGTGTCCTTACAAAATCTAAACACATTCCTCTCTACTTAATGCCATTTAGTCCTATACATTTTTCCCAGAGTTTCCTTCTAGAATGCTCCATACTGCTGGACTGAGCTGGGCTAAACATGAAAAATCCAGCATCAGTCCAAAAGATGCTGGCTTAGATTAATTTGACTTGGCGTGAGGAGAGTCTCTAAATTGTCGAAGTTGTCGATTGAACTAAACGGCAGAGCTACGATTTAACAAGCCCCACAGGAAGATGGCAACGATGGCACCCAGCACTGCTACTACAATGCCCCCAATGCTGAGACCGGCGGCTGTTAGTTGAAGTGCGCCCGTGTTTAGAAACATGTACAAGCTACCACCGATGAATGCACCGATAATTCCTAGTAGGGTTGTAGCTAAAAAACCACCCCCTTGAGAACCTGGATAAATTGCTTTGGCGATCGCGCCAGCGATTACACCCAAAATCAGCCATGCAATAATATTCATATTTCAATCTCCTGGAAGAATCCGCGTTTTCAACCGATATCTTTACAATATCAACGACTACTAAACGCTTCTTCTGTCAAGAGAGAGAATTAGAAAAACCGAAAGGCGTAAGCCATAAAATCTGTTTTTTGCGTCAGGCTTTTTTCTTAAACCCAAACGACTGTTTTGCGGGAGCCTTAGCTTTTGGTTTGTCCTTATGTACTTCCAGAACAGCCTCTTGAAACAGATTGTGCAGATGCAGCGGAACGCTGGCAATTTCGGGCAACTCTGGCTCTAAAGGCTTGTGATAGTCTGCTAGAAGCGCGCCTAAATCACTACTCAAAACAAAATCTGGGCGATCGCACACGGTTTGAATTAAACGTTCTAAGGCGGCTGGATATGCCTGAGCAAGCTGATGCCAAACAAAGGCATTCATTTCAGGATCATCTAAGTAACGACGAACCAGTTTTTCGGCGATCGCGGTATCAGCTTTGTCAGATGAATCTGCGTCCGTTTCGCTTAGTTTAGCCAATTCAGTCTTGAACTGAGCATAGGTTGAGAGAAACAGCTGACCCCAGCGAGGATGGGTCATCACCGTGACTTGCTCAGCATTTTTTAGATGCGCCGGAAGTTCTACTTGAGGGGGAGCCATTTTAGTCTGCTCAGGATGTGCTAAGACGTCAGAAACTATTTTGGCATCCATGCCCGCCGCAGCGGCAGCGGTAGCGATTTCTGCGTTTGATAAGCCTGCTTCATCGGCCAAGTCGCCCAGAGATGTATTTGGGTCAATGGATAGTGACTCAAGCCTTTTTTGCAGAGCAATTTCTTGAAATTCTTTAAACTTTTTGCTGAGGTGATAGCCAGATAGGGTGACTTGCTC
>JAYUYI010000383.1:0-1579 GCA_043752545.1 Thermoleptolyngbya sp. | reverse complement strand
CAGGCCGGAGCTAGGGCAGAAGCTTTTACCAAATTTTCTCAGGTGACAGGGCTAACGCAGCGATCGCAGTGCCATCATCTGCGGCTGCTAGATGTTTGCTACGGTCTAGGATATAACACGGCGGCAGCGTTAGAAACGATTTGGGCGGCCAATCCCAGCTGTCGGGTAGAACTTTACGGGCTAGAGCTAGACGAAACGGTGCCGCAAGCGGCGATCGCTCCAGCTCTGGTTGCGGGCTGGTCGCCCGCTGTGCAGTCGGCATTGGAGGCGATCGCCCTCAAGCATCGGCATACCACTCCTCTGTTGCACGCCACCTTGTTAATTGGCGATGCGCGTCAGACGATTCAACATCTGGCTCAAACTGACTTTCAGGCCGACGCCATCTTTTTTGACCCCTTTTCGCCCCGTCGCTGCCCTCAACTCTGGACGGTTGAGTTTTTTGCTCAAGTAGTGCGCTGTTTGGCTCCCGATGGCACCCTGGCCACCTACTCGCGATCGGCAGCGGTGCGAACAGCTATGCAAGCCGCAGGGCTATTGATTGGGACGATTCCGCTTGATGACCAGCTCTACCGTCCGCATGAATGGTCGCAGGGCACCGTCGGAGTACGAGCCGGAGCACGGCCTGAGCAGTCGTTAAATCCACTCTCGCCGATGGAGCAAGAGCACTTGAACACAAGAGCCGCCGTTCCCTACCGCGATCCCAGCTTGAACGACCCAGCCGAGCTAATCCAAACGCGGCATCAACACGAGCAACAAAGCTGCGATTATGAATCTACCTCTAGCTGGCGACGGCGCTGGGGTATGAAATAGAGTATCGATAATGATACGGCTAGCGACAGGAACTAAACAGCTAACCCGGACAGCTAAACCAGACGGCTAATTAGCTGAAGGATTCGTCTAGGTCGTCGTCGTCATCCAGTTCTGTAGTAGCTTCTAAATCGTCGTAGTCTTCATCTTCTGGATCACCCACCATATTGGGGCTAATCAGCGTAATATCAAACTCATCGGGCGGAACGGTCGATACAGCATCTCGCTTGAGCAGGTAATACAGCGCATGAACCTGCGGGCCAAAGACGACCTTGTCTTCGTCTGCCAAATCGTGGGCTTGAAGTTTACGACCATTGATCAACAGGCCATTGGCGCTGGGTTTGCCCTTGAGGTTGCCATCCACAATGCGGTAGTAGTGGCTGCCATCTTCATTAGGTAATTGCACCAGGGTCGCGTGGCGGCGAGAGACAAACTGGGAAATGAGGCGGATGTCGCATTTGGGATCTCGGCCAATGGAGTAAACTGCGCCATCTAAGGCGTATTCACGCCGTCCCTTGTTGTCTTCGATAATCAGCAAATGGTTGTAGTGCGGTCCTGACATGTGACAACTAATAGTGCAATGACTAGATGGTGCAATCGACAGCAAAACTGCTGAAGTTGAGAAAACCAGGCGATCGCACTCCAAGCAAAAGGGGGCAAAGAGGCAAGCACATGACCTTTTCTAGAAGCTGAATTGACTCCCATCTGAAAGCTTAACCTAGTGTACCTACTCTGAAGCCGAATGAAATCTATTTGTGTCTGTAGAGTTTAA
>JAYUYI010000382.1:0-10205 GCA_043752545.1 Thermoleptolyngbya sp. | reverse complement strand
CAGCGCTAGCAGGTGCAGGTGGCGACCTAGTTCAGATAGAACAGCAGCCTGGCGAATATATCGTGGTGACGCTGTTGGTGGCAGCTCAAGGAAACTTGAAACTCCCAACCATCAATACGTCCGACGATTTGCGCCAAGCCATTTCTCAAGTTGGAGCCGTCTCTAGTGAGCAGCTATTGGCACTTGAAGTGCTCTGGACCCCCCAAATGGAGGGTGACACCCTCTCGTCAGATGCGATGGTGAGCGAGTACCCTAGTCTTAGATTGGTCTAGCTAGCCTATAGATAATGGGATACGTTAGGGGCTGAGAAATCAGCCCCTATTTTTATTGAAATTTTTTCTGAAGCAACTAAATACAACGTTTTGTAGAGACGCGACTAATCGCGGCTCTACGTGTGTTCCTGGTGTCTTTATCGCGTGGCCGCTGGCAGGCTATGGTAAGAAGTGTTTTAGACCAGCAGGCAATCAGGATGGCACCTTTTCTGTTTATTACCGACCTGGATCACACGCTAGTCGGTGACGACGATGCGATGATGCAGCTAAATCAGCACCTGAGCCGTCATCGTGACGAGTATGGCACCAAGATTGTTTACTCTACAGGGCGATCGCCGTCTCTGTACCAAGAACTACTCAGTGAAAAACCTTTGCTGTCGCCCGACGCTGTTGTCACGGGGGTGGGAACAGGGATTTACTACAGCAGCAGTACCGTTGCCGATCGCCTCTGGTATGAACAACTCAACCAAGGGTGGCAGCGCGATCGCGTCTTAGCCGTTACAAACTTGTTTGCCGATTTAGAACCGCAGCCTGACGATGAGCAAAACGATTACAAGGCCAGCTTTTTTTTAGATCAGGCGATCGCCCCCGACCTATTGCCCCAAATTGAGTCCAGCTTGAGAGCTGAAGGGGTGCAGGTCAACCTGGTTTACAGCGGCGGTGAGCATTTAGACATCTTGCCGCAGGGGGCAAATAAGGGCTTGGCTATGGTGTTTCTGCGGCAACAGTGGAACTTTGCCCCCGAGCGTACGGTTGCCTGCGGCGATTCGGGCAATGACCTGTCGATGTTTCATAGCGGAGCAGAGCGCGGCATTATTGTGGGGAACGCCATGGCCGAACTGCGCGACTGGCACGACGAAAACCCGTCACCCAACCGCTATTTGGCTACCTCTTCCTGTGCTGCTGGCATTTTAGAAGGATTGAGCTACTTCGGCTTCCTGCATCTGAATGGATGAACACTTTAGCTTAAAACAGCTTAAAACATTGAACGGTTGGATTCTCGTACGCTGAGCGTACGAGAATCCAACCGTTCACGAAACCCTTCACGAAATCATGCAAGCCGCCGTCAAACTAGCCCAAATTGTAAGCAGATTGCAGTGCCCAAATAATTAGAAAAGTGATGCTGCCTAAAATCAAAATGGCCGATAGAGTCAGGGCGAGAGGGCTATCTGCTCCGTTAAAACGCATGATGCCTCGGTTGTAGTCGGTCATAGGGCAATGTCCTTAATAAGTACAGGTAGATGCAGATGCGGAGGGCATGGTTTAAAACTGCCTAGGAACCCGACTGGTTAAAGCTGCCTCGATTCTAGCTAGACTGGCTCTACTTGAACGTGATCTAGCCGACTTGCAGTAAATTTTAAGAATTGCACAACAATTACAGCACAAACCTTGTCACCCAAATGCCACCCAAAACAGGCACCTAAAACAGGCAAGAGACGGGTGCGATCGCATAGGAGCCGCTAGCGGTGGAATTAATGGTGTGGGGGGCGATCGCCAGTTTGCTGGTGCTGGTGGAACTAGGGCTGCGCTGGCGGTTTGGGTTGGGAACTCCGGTGCTGTACTGTGCTGATCCTCAGATCGGCTATCTGCTGGCACCGAATCAGCGGGTGCGACGATTTGGCAATCGCGTTTTGATTAACCAATTTTCGATGCGCAGTGGGGCGATCGCGGCGGTGCGACCGGCGACTATACTGCGGGTGCTGCTGCTGGGAGATTCCATTGCCAATGGCGGCAGTTGGACGAACCAACCTGACATTATTTCTGAACAGATGCAGCGCCTGCTTCAGCCGTTGAACCTGCTGACCAATCAACCACGGCACATACCTTGGACTCAGGTAGAAGTGCTGAATGCATCGGCCCCATCTTGGGGACCCCGCAACCAATTGGCCTATTTGAAACAGTTCGGTAGCTTTGAGGCGCAGGTGATGATTTTGTTAATCAACACAGATGACCTGTTTGCAGCGGTGCCCACCTCTGCCCCGGTCGGGCGCGATCGCCATTACCCCAGTCGCCGCCCCCGTTCTGCTCTGACGGAGGCGCTGAGCTTAGTCTGCACGACATTGTATCCCCCCCCTGCTGTACCGACTCCCGAGCCAGAGCGCGATCCGGTGGGCGCTAATTTAGCTGCAATTGCCCAAATAGGGGCGATCGCCCAGCACTCCGGTGCCTGCTTCATTCTGGCCATGACCCCGCTACAGCGTGAGATCATCCAGCCCCGCGACTATGAATTGCAGACCCGCCAACGCCTAGACAGGTTTGTCCAGCAGCAGCAGATGCCGTACCTCGACTTTCTGCCGCTATTTCGGGACGCTCCCACCCCAGCTACCCTATTTCGAGATCACATTCACCTCAGCCCAGGCGGCACGCAATTCGTCAGTGAGGCATTGGCCGCCGCCGTCCAGACTTGGAGGCAACAGTCATCGTCATGAGTTTCCCAGAGCCGCTTTATTTGGGCATCGATTTTGGTACCTCTGGCGCACGGGCGATCGCCATCGGTGCCGATGGGCAAATGCAAGAGCAGGCCAGTGTTTTGTTTGGAGCAGATCCAACGGCTGGCTGGGAAGCCGCGTGGCGAACGACATTAGTTGAGCTGCTAGAGTCGCTGTCGTTGGCGGTGCGGCGGGCGGTGAGGGCGATCGCGATCAACGGCACGTCGTCTACCGTGATGCTCTGCGATGCCGCCGGACATTTTTTGACAGAGCCTTTGTTCTACAACGATGCGCGAGGGGGCAGCATGTTGGCAGCGGTGGCGGCGATCGCCCCGCCTGACCATACCGTGCTCAGCGCCACGTCTAGTTTGGCGAAGCTGTATTGGTGGCGAGCTCACCAGCCTTTAAAGCCTGCTGGCCAACGTCCCTATTTTGTCCACCAAGCCGACTGGCTGTCTTTTTTATTGCATGGCCGCATTGGGATCAGCGACTACCACAATGCGCTGAAGCTGGGCTACGACGTGGGCGAATTGCGCTACCCCGACTGGATGCAGCCTGCGGGCAGCGTGGCGATCTTGCCGCGAGTGCTTGCCCCGGGAATGGCGATCGCCCCCATTACCCCCCACAGCGCCACCCGCTTTGGTCTGCCTGCCGACTGCCTGGTGCGGGCGGGTACAACCGACAGCATCGCCGCCTTCTTGGCCAGCGGTGCCCAGGCTCCCGGCGCAGCGGTGACGTCGCTGGGTTCTACTCTAGTATTGAAATTGCTGAGCCAAACTCGGGTTGAGTCGGCTCAGTACGGCATCTACAGCCATCGGCTAGGGTCGCTGTGGCTGGTCGGAGGCGCGTCAAATACGGGCGGTGCTGTCCTGCGACAGTTTTTTAGCGATGCCGAGTTAGACCGCTTGAGTCAGCAGCTTCAGCCCAATCAACCCAGCCCACTCGACTACTACCCCCTGAGTAAACCAGGAGAACGCTTTCCGATCAATGATCCCAGCCTGCAACCGCGACTGGAACCACGCCCCTCTACCTCCGTCGAGTTTTTGCACGGCATGCTGGAGGCGATCGCCCGGATTGAAGCCCTTGGCTATCAGCGCTTGCAGGAACTCGGCGCAACACCCCTCACCCAGGTTTATACGGCAGGCGGCGGTGCCAAAAATGCGGCCTGGACACAGATGCGATCGCGCCACCTGCATGTTCCCGTAAGTGCTTCCTGCCAAATGGAAGCGGCCTATGGTAGTGCTCTGCTGGCACGAGATGGGGCAATTGAATAATCTAACTTGCTCTGACCTGTTCTGACCAGACCTGCTCTGACTTGCTTGTGATAACCTGCCTGGGAAACCTACACAAAGACGTTCCTCTCTTCGCCCTCCAGAGAGATGTGAATTCATCGCGCAACACGGATGCTGATAAAAAGTCATGCTGTGACTGTGATCGCTTTAGGGCTAATGACTTTAATCGCAAAACTACTTTATTTCACACCAAAGAGAATTTATGATTGTTAATCTTTCTGAGACAGGGTGGGAAGTTATTTACCATCGGGCGCATGCGTTGCTAGCGGCTCAAATTGGTGGACATTGGCGGCGCTCAGATGCTCCAGAACGACTATACGAAACGCTTGCTGCCATTTCTCATCACGACGATTTGGAGCAGGAATGGGAAGGCAATGAATTGACCAAAGCAGGCGCACCGTTAGACTTCACCTTGAGCCACGGCTCTTCAATTCAACCGCTAGCCACCCACATTGACAAGGCGCGCTATCGGAGCCGGTGGGTGACTCTGTTAACGTCAAAACACATTTGCTTTCTCACTCAAGATCAAAAAGGCACATCAAAAGAATGGGATGATTTTTTGGCCGAACAAGTGCAGCTTCAAGAACAATGGCGCAAGGAACTAGGGATTAAACAAGAAGATGCCGAACGAGCGTATCAGTTTATGGGGTGGTGCGATCGCTGCTCTTTGATCTTGGCGCAAAAGCAAATTCCCGCCGCTGGGCGATCGCTTGAAATTACGAGCGGCATTGACGGTCAGCGATATGATCTGCGGCAGCTGCCAGACGAACGGTTAACGGTTGAGCCATGGCCGTTTGAGGAGCCTGAGTTTATGGTGAATGTAGAAGCGTGCTGCTTAACTGAAATTAAGTATCCCGACAATCAAACGTTTGTCAAAGCACTGCAAGCAGCGCCGATTAAGCTTTTGGAATGGACGTTTGTAAACCAGGGCTGATGTGACTGAATTTGGCACTTCGAGCGTTTGAACTAGTTGACCCAGGGTGGATGGGAGGCGATCGGTTTTCCATGATGATCGTGATGAACTGATGGATTTCCTGCGTCAACATGGGCAAAAAGCGGTAACTGCTGTGTAGATCTTCGCTGCCTTGATCGCCTGCCTTGGCTGGGTTGAATCCTGACAAAACCCAACATCGTGACGGGGTAATAAGACTTTTAAGATATCAATTAGGCATTAAAAATATATTGGACATATATAAAAGCCTTCTTTACCTTGAAAGGTGATGCGTTCATAAATTTGCGATGTCACCTGCAATTCAGCATTGGGATACGGATCGGTATGAAACGTAGCACGCATTTGTGTGGCGGTATGGGGAGGGGCTATTGGAATTATTGCGACCTCAGCCGGGAGAGCGAATCCTGGACTTGGGTTGTGGGATGGGGCAGTTGACGGCGGCGATCGCCTCCCAGGGAGCTACGGTTCACGGCATTGACGTCGCCGCCACAATGATTGCAGCGGCTCAGCAAACCTATCCGCAGTTGGCGTTTAGGGTGGCCGATGCGCGCAATTTTCAAGTAGAAGGTTCACTGGATGCGGTGTTCTCCAATGCCGTGCTGCACTGGATGCCAGAACCCGACACGGTGATTGACAGCGTATGGCGATCGCTGCGACCGGGCGGGCGGTTTGTGGTAGAACTGGGCGGTAAGGGCAATGTGCAGCAGATTTTGGCTGGATTGCGTCATGGGTTTGAGGCGATCGCTCAGCCGGCTCCAACCTGTCCGTGGTATTTTCCGAGTTTGAGTGACTACGCAACGCGGCTGGAACAGCGGGGGTTTGAAGTCCAGTATGCGGCGTTGTTTGATCGGCCAACGGTGTTGGACGCGGGACGTGAGGGCTTGGCCAACTGGTTGCAGATGTTTGCCAGCGGACTGTTGACGAGGCTAACAGCAGAGCAGCAGCAGCAGGTGGTACAAACAGTAGAAGACCAGGTACGTCCGGCTTTGTATGACTGAAATCTCTAACCCCTTTTCTGTCCGACTGGCACTGCCGTTGTAGAACCAGTTTAATCCGTAGGTCTTTTTGCCGCTTTTAGGAATAAATGAACAATCCATTCCCCCAATCTGATCACCTGGGATGGGCATGGCCTCACGAATCAACTGCGCATTCAAGCTCATGAAGCTAAAGGGTTGACTGTAGTGTTGCCGATACGTCTTCTCAGACAGTTCGCTGTAGCGACTCAAATTTGTAAAGTTGACGTTGCCGCACAGCAGCAGAATCGTGGGAATCAGCGCCAGCAAAAACTTTTTCTGCGGTTTGCTAAATGCCCCATTTTGGACAAGAGGGCTTGTAAAATATCCATAGTGCTATCTCTCCGGTGCTGGTTTCTAATATCTGCACCCTAAACCGAGGGGTAGTTTTTTGTCTACTTAGCCCGATTTTCCCCTCCCAAAACTGTCCGGTCTATTGCTATAAACGAGTTGACGGAATATCCCTAGACAATCCAGTCGCTGGCTACAGGTGCTTTTGGGCAGCTTGGGGTGATGGGGCGATCGGGCGATCGCCCCAAACCCGTATGACGAGTTGCGGGGTGGCGCAGCGGGGCATCCGGCTGTTAAAGCTTTGTTACACCACTAAAATCACCTTTTGGAAAACAAATTTCATCCTGATTTCATTTTTGTGTGAAATACTAACGTCTGAGGGTTTTTCAGGGCTTAGATTCACTCCTACCTTTACAGTCTCAGGCGCAAAGCTGCTCAAGCCAAGTTGTCATCCCAATTCCAGAAGAACACGAATGCTTGATTCAAAACTTCTCACTCAACTGGAAACGCCGTTACTGTATCCACAAGAACCCGCAAGGATTCAAAGCCCAAGGCAATTTTGTTTCTTTGCAACCATCGGCCATGTATCAGGGGCACTCTTAAGCTTGCTGCTGCTAACGGCTCCGCTTGAAGTATTTGCCCATGTAGGACATGGAGATGAGTTCCAGGGGGGTAATGCTACTCAATCAGCAGATGCAATCAACGTTGATGCTGCAACAGCGGAGCGTATGGGACTGAAAGTAGAACCCGTAGCCCGTCAAGCATTAGCATTTGGGGTACAAGCAACGGGGCAGATTGAAGCATCCCCCAGTCGCAAGGTGGAGGTTACAAACCCCGTGGGTGGAACGGTCGTTAAGCTACTGGTGGAGCCAGGAGACAGCGTTGAAGCTGGGCAGCCATTAGCCGTGATCACCAGCGGGGAACTGGCAGAACTGCGGATTGGAGCTTTGGAAAATTCCGCAGAAAGGCAAGGCGACGTGCAACAGGCTCAAGCCAACTTGCGGCTGGCTCGACAAACTTACGAGCAGCAACAGCAGATTGCCCTGACGGGGATCAACCAGGCACAGACAGAGGTGAGAGTTGCTCAAGAACAGTTCGACCGTGACCAAGAATTGGCAGAACAAGGAGCAATTCCTAGGCGAGAGCTTTTAGAATCGGAAGCGCGTCTCGCAGAGGCAAGAAATGGCCTGACGCAAGCTGAAAGTCGATTAGAGGTATTAGAAGCCCGAACCGAAGTAGAGCGTTCCCAAACTGCTGTTCAGGTTGCCCAGTCTCGTGCCCAACTGAGTGCAGGCACTTACAGCACCCGACTGCAACAACTGGGTGCATCCGCTAATCCAGATGGCACCGTTACGATCAAAGCTCCAATTTCTGGGACGATCGCCGACCGCAAAGTCACGCTGGGGCAATCGGCTGAAGATGCAGGTGAAATTTTGATGACCATCGTGGACGATCGCGTGGTGCTAGCAACCGCCAATATTTATGAGAAAGACCTAAGTCGAGTTTCTCAGGGACAGCGCGTACGGGTTACTGTATCGAGCCTTTCTGACCAAGTGTTGGAAGGGCGTATTACTACCGTTGGCTCGGTCGTGGAAGGGGACAGTCGGGTTGTGCCTGTAAAGGCAGAGTTAAACAATGCGGATGGTTTACTCAAGCCAGGAATGTTTGCCGAACTGGAAGTGTTGACCGAGCGTACCCCTAAGCCAGTTCTGGTAATTTCTCAATCGGCGATTGTAGAGGCAAATGGTCATTCACTGGTCTTTGTTCAAAACGGCAACACTTTTCAACCCGTAGACGTGACGCTGGGTAGGCGCGCTGGAAACCTGGTTGAGGTGGAGAGCGGTTTATTTGATGGCGATCGCGTCGTAACCCAACGCGCAAATCAGTTATACGCTCAGTCTTTACGAGGCGGCCCGGCAGAGCCAGAACTAGCGGAGGCAACCGAAGCAAATGCCGCGAATGTAGCGAATGCAGAGCGTGATCCTTTGCCGGGGTGGGTTGTGATCCCAGGCGGCGGGATGCTGGCGATCGGCACGTTTGTCGCAGGTGCTTTTTGGTCTAATCGGCGCAACCGCAGACGATTCGCTGCAACGATTGACCAATTGGAACATTTAGAGGATTCCCACCACGGAGATCACGCGCTGTCCCGGTCTGATCATGAGCCTGCTCTTCGCTCAGTAGAGGCTCGTCAGCCAGATTCTGAAGCTCGAACTCCGCCTCACCAGCATCACTGAGTTGAGTCCTAGCGATCGCTCTTACTAAGTCAGTGATCGTTTTACTAAAGATTAAATTCCTATGCTGAGTTCCATTATTCAATGGGCGATCGCCCGCCGCTGGCTGGTGATTTTGGGTGCAATGATCCTAACGGTCTGGATCTTTCGCACCATCATCCAAATGCCGCTAGATGTGTTTCCTACCTTTGCACCGCCTCAGGTTGAAATTCAAACCGAAGCACCAGGGCTCGCACCCGAAGAAGTGGAATCGCTGGTGACATTGCCGATCGAAAGCGCGATCAACGGCACACCGGGCGTAAGTGCGGTGCGGTCTTCTAGTGCAGCCAGTATTTCAGTGGTGCGAGTGGTGTTCAACTGGGGCACCGATATTTATCAAGCTAGGCAGCTTGTGACCGAACGGTTGCAGTCTGCCGAAAGTAAACTGCCAGAAGGGATTGAAACTCCCCAGATCGCTCCCATCAGTTCACCCATTGGCACGATTGTCACCTACGCCTTCACATCCCAGACGACTGACTTAATGGAAATGCGGCGAATTGTTGATTGGCAAGTCACAAATCGCTTGCTGGCAGTGCCAGGAGTCACGCAGGTTATTGTGTTTGGTGGCGATGAGAGACAGTATCAAGTTCTGGTGTCTCCAGAAAAACTACAGGCGTTTAACATATCCCTCCAAAACGTATCAGAAGCCGTGGCGGCAGCAAATGTAAATGCGCCCGGGGGCTACTTGATTACGCCCGATCGCGAAAAACTGATCCGAGGCATTGGGCGAATTGAAGACATTGAAGCCTTAAAGCAATCGGTAATTATTTCCCGTAATGGCACACCTGTCAAAATTACAGACGTTGCCGATGTGAAAATTGGGGCAGCCGTGAAGCGGGGAGATGCCAGCGTCAACACCCAAAAAGCAGTCGTGGCGATCGTCAACAAACAGCCCCAGTCTGACACGCCCACTGTCACCCGTGCCGTAGAAGCCGCCATGACCGAGGTAAAAGCCGGGTTGCCAGAAGGAATTCAGGTGGCGACAACATTTCGCCAGGAAACGTACATTGACGCGTCGATCGAAAATGTGCGGACAGCTTTAATTGAAGGCAGCATCATCGTCGCCTTGATCCTGATTCCGTTTTTGATGAATTGGCGCAACTTAGCGGTGTGTTTGGCGGCTTTGCCACTGTCTTTATTGATCGGTGTGCTGGCACTCAACTGGCTAGGGCAAGGGCTAAATACCATGACCTTGGGAGGTTTGGCGGTGGCGATCGGCTCTGCGGTTGATGATGCGATCGTAGATGCCGAGAACGTCTACCGCTGCTTGCGAGAAAACAAATATTCTCCCAATCCCCGCCCTGTTTTAGAGGTGGTGTTTGAAGGGTGTCAGGAAGTGCGCGATTCTGTGTTTGGAGCCACCATCATTACGATCGTCGTTTTTTCCCCCATCTTTGCGCTCACAGGAGTAGAGGGCAGCATTTTCATCCCAATGGGGTTGGGCTACTTGGCGGCGGTGTTGGCTTCCAGCGTCGTCGCCTTGACGGTTACGCCTGCCCTCTGCGCAATTTTGCTGCCCCACGGTCATCTGCCTGAACGAGAACCCTGGGTTGCCCGGTTTTTTAAAGGAATCTATCTGCCACTGCTGACGTTTTCGATGCGGCGATCGACCGTTATTTTTGGCATTGCGGCGGCAAGTTTGGTGGCAGCAGCGATCGTGGTGCCGTCCTTTGGACGCATCTTTCT
>JAYUYI010000381.1:0-4291 GCA_043752545.1 Thermoleptolyngbya sp. | reverse complement strand
GCCCGATTCAAATTCTTAGCCAGTTTTATACCCAAGCCCAGTCTGCCCTGGCCGGACTCGATCGGATTTTCTTGCTGCTCGACGAACCTTCAGAACTAAAAGACGCCCCCGATGCCACTACCATGCCGCCGATGCAAGGGGATGTTCGCTTTGAAGCCGTAGAATTTGGCTACACGCCCAGCCAGCTCGTGCTTAAACAGGTGAATCTCCATGCTCAGCCAGGGCAAATGATCGCCCTAGTTGGCCCCACCGGAGCCGGGAAAAGCACGATTATCAACCTAATTTTGCGGTTCTATGATGTGTCGGGGGGTGCGGTCAAAATCGATGGCATTGATGTCCGCCGTGTCACCCAGGCCAGCCTGCGGCGGCAAATCGGCATTGTGCTGCAAGATAACCTGTTGTTTACCGGCACCGTCGCCGAAAATATTGCCTTTGGTTGTCCCAACGCCACCCACGCTGAAATTGAAGCTGCGGCACAGTTGGCCAATGTTCACGACTTTGTTACCTCCTTGCCCCAGGGCTACGCCACGCAATTGGGCGAACGCGGCGCACCTTTGAGCCAGGGTCAACGGCAACTGGTTAGCATTGCCCGAGCGGTACTCATCAACCCGCGCATTTTGATTTTGGATGAAGCCACCAGCAGCATTGACACCCGCACAGAAGCCCTGGTGCAGGCGGCGATCGCCCGTCTGCTCAAGCACCGTACCAGTTTTGTGATTGCCCACCGCCTCAGCACCGTCACTCAGGCCGACCAGGTACTGGTCATCCAGCAAGGCCAAATTGCCGAGCAGGGCACCCATGCCGAATTGGTGGCCAAACAAGGCGTCTATGCAAATTTGTATGCCCTACAACTCGGCGCAGATGCCACCCCGGTTGCCCGTTAAGTCACAGGTTTCGGTTGAGTTGGCGATCGCCGCACCTCAAAATTGTTCCAGTGCTGGAAATTTCTCAGAACCTGCTCGAGCCGCCTCGCCGCAGGTTCTGGGGGTCGGGAAAATCTTCTCCGGGTTGGCCAAGCCGCTGGGGTTAAATACTTGGCGGACATACTGCATCGTTTCCAGATCGGTGGCGCTAAACATCTCGGGCATGTAGCATTTTTTATCTGCCCCAATCCCATGCTCACCCGAGATGCTGCCCCCCACCTGCACACACAGTTTGAGAATATCGCCTCCCAAGGCTTCTACTTTCTCTAACTCGCCCGGCATTGCATTGTTGTATAAAATCAGCGGGTGCAAATTGCCATCGCCAGCATGAAACACATTAGCAACGCGATAGCCATGCTTTTGGCTTAGCCCTTCAATTTCTTGCAGCACATATTGCAGTTTGGTGCGCGGGATGACGCCGTCTTGCACGTAGTAGTCGGGGCTAATTTTGCCCATTGCGGCAAAGGCTGCTTTCCGCCCTTTCCACAGCATCAGCCGCTCTTGCGGGTCGATAGCCGTGCGGATGTGGCGCGCCCCATTTTGGCGACATAGCGCCTCAACCCGCTGGCTATTCTCGGCGACTTCAATCTTTAACCCATCAATTTCGATCAGCAAAATCGCTTCGGCATCGCGTGGGTAGGCGTTGGTACCCACCACGTCTTCCACCGCATTGATGCTGAAATTATCCATCATTTCCATGCCGCCGGGAATAATGCCCGCACTAATGATGTCAGAAACGGCTTGCCCCGCTGCTTCCACACTGGTAAAGTCTGCCAGCAGCACATGAATGGCTTCGGGGACTTTCAAAATGCGCAGGGTAATTTCTGTCGCGATCCCCAAAGTGCCTTCAGAGCCAACGAATATCCCCGTCAGGTCATATCCCGGCATTTCGGGCAGCTTGCCACCCACCTCTACAATCTCTCCGGCGGCAGTCACCAGCTTTAGCCCCAACACATGATTCGTCGTCACCCCATACTTGAGGCAGTGCACCCCACCCGAGTTTTCGGCCACGTTGCCGCCAATTGAGCAAATAATCTGGCTCGACGGGTCAGGCGCGTAGTAAAACCCGGCTCCGCTGACAGCCTGAGTCACCCAGTTGTTAATCACACCGGGCTGCACGACTACCCGCTGATTATCTAAATCAACCTCTAAGATTTTCTGCATCAGTGCTGTCACGATCAGCACGCTGTTTTCGATCGGCAGCGCCCCCCCCGACAGACCCGTGCCTGCCCCGCGCGCAATGAATGGCACTTGGTGGCGATCGCACACCTGCACCAACGCTGCTACCTGCTCGGTTGTGCGCGGCAGCACCACCACTGCCGGACGCTGTTTGTAGCTCGTCAACCCATCACATTCATAGACCAGCAGCTCTTCTCGCCGCTGAATCACGCCATTTTTGCCCACAATGGCTTCAAATTCGCGAATAATCGGTTGCCAGTTGAGTTGGGTGAGGTCGAGGGTGAGCATGGAAAGCCAGATTATGTAAAAGGGCGCAGGATCGTATGTTTATCCTACCCTTATCCGCTGATCTCTGGCCTGGGGCTAACCCGCTCAATTCAACTCTTCTAGCAGCGTTTGCACCCGCCCATCGGGATAAAGCACCAGGCGAATCAGCGCCCTCTGCCCACTTAAAATTGGGGAGACAAACGGTTCACCGATCAGCGGCATCCCCGTACGGTCGAGGTAGTTTCCTGCCTGATCGCCTAGGGGAATAACCCGTTGAATGGTGCCGTCGGGGGCTACTTGGAGGCGATACTCTAGGGTGCGATCGAGGGCTTCGGGTGGCTGCCACCGAGATCGGAAGAAGGTTCTAACTTCTGCGACCTGAGGGATGCTGTCCAAATTGCCACTGCGAGCAGTGGCACTGGGAGCCAAGGCTGTATTGGTCGGAGCGGAGGCAGCAGATGGCTGTGATGGCCGCAGGGTCGCCGTCGCAGCAGTGCCAGCCGCAGAGTCGGCTTCTAGAGCCGCCGAGGCCGGTTGGCGATCGCCACTGGGCAACTGCTGGGCCGATGTGATCTGGTCGGGACGAACCGTTGGCGGCGCAGGGACTCCTGTGGGCGCTGGAACTCGTCCGCCCTGCGTCGATCCCGGAACGCGAGTGCCTGCCGCAGGAGGAACTAGCGATGGATTAAAGGCTGTACCTGGGGCTACACCGGGCTGCTGGGCAACACCAGACGGGAGTGGCAGGGGAATGGTGTCACTGCTGGGAACGGTGGGAACGGCCAACGGCGGCGCTGCCCCGGCAGGAACCGGAACCGTCGTCAACGGGGCGGGAGACGCTAACTCTTGATTGCTGGCGACAGACTGAGTCGCAGGCGTTGTAATGTCCATCGCAAATTTGACAATGCTGCCCGTAGTCCCCAGGGCTAAGACCATCACTGCCGCCACTCGTAGCCAGCCATTGGCGGGCTGAAGCCAAGCGGGGCGATTAGCAGCAGGCAACGCTAAAGACTCAGCCGCATACTCTGCTAGCGCATTTGATAAATCAAACAGTTGAGTAACGCTGAGAGGCACCACAGCTGTTTCGGGGGTGCCAAGGGTACCTAGGTGCAGATCGTGGTTTAGTAACCCGTTGGGCTGAAGGTAAATGCCTTGCTGAGAGCTGCCTTGAGCAGAACTCAGATCCGTGCTGCTCGCTAGGTCATTGGATGGAGCCAGCGACAGCTGCACAGCTGCACCATAATCTGTGAGCAACTGCTGCACGTAATCACTCACGGCATCATTCAGGGCCTCTAGCTGAGTCCGATCGCCCGCCAGTTCGACCAAATCGTCGGGCGATCGCCTGGGATCATCAAAGCTCAGCTGGAACCGCAGATTTTTCATCACAGTTCGCTCTGTCCAGCGAGATAGCGCAGACCCAGTTGCCGCAATCTTGAGCGTGCAGGTGGGAGGGGTGTATCGACGGAGAACAGAGGTGGCCATGGGCGGAAAGGAGAAAGGAGGGAGGAGGAAGGAGGAGGGAGGAAGTTTTGAATTTTGAATTTTGAGTTGGGCGTCTAATTCAAAACTCAAAATTCAAAACTCAAAACTGACTTAAGTATGGTCCCTTACTTGGCACGGTCTAGTAGGGCTAACCAGAGGCGGCGAACTCCGTTGGGGGCGCTGTAGAACAGCAGATCGATCAGGAGCTTGAGGGCTAGGTAGGTAAGTTGGTCGGGGGAGGCGCTGTCGCTTTCGTCCATGCGTTCTTGGTACGTGTTGTGGAACGAGTCGAGATAGTCGCCTAGCAGGGCAGCCTGGTGGGGTTCGCGATGTTGCTCGGTCAGTTGTTCTAGTAAGGTAACGGCACGGCGAATCAGTTCCTGATGCTGATTGGCCAAATGGCAGATGATTAAGACCAGCGATCGCGCTTCTTCTACATCCAT
>JAYUYI010000380.1:0-4297 GCA_043752545.1 Thermoleptolyngbya sp. | reverse complement strand
ACTTCAACCCTTTGATTGAACAAGGTGGTGTGTTTACTGCCTTGGCAGATCCTCTGCTCTTCGAGCAAGTCAGATTAGGCGATCATGGCCGCTACATCAAGTGGAATGAAACGATCGACTTCTGCGCCGATGCATTGCGGCGAGGAGAGTGTTTTCTCCGTGAATCCGAAAGTCTTGCTTCGTGAACAACCATCCCCTCTACAGGGTTTTTACTCGCGTAGGGGCTTGACCAAAGTCGCCATCACCTAACTCAATTGCCCAAGCGGGTCGGGTTTGTTCCAATCATTTTTTGCCACAGAACCCTGATATTGCCCTCAACTAGCCACTAACTGCGAATCTGGACAGGCATCACCAAATAGGTCATCTTCATCCCACCTAGAGGTGTGACGATCGACGGGCTGGTAGCGGCATTAAACTGCATCTGGATTTCATTGGTATTAAACGCTTTCAGCCCTTCTAGCAGATAGCGGACATTAAATGCAATGTCCAAATCTTCGCCAGAAATTTGAGCAGCAACCGCTTCACGGCCATTGCCCACATCGGGGGCATCTACCGAAACGACGATTTCTTGCTTGGTGCTATCAAGGCTGAGTTTGACGATGTTGTTTTTTTGGTCGGCCAAGACCGCAATTCGCTCTAGCGCACTGATAAACAAGCGCCGCTCCACCGTCATTTGGCGCGAGAACTGCCGGGGAATCAGCTGGCGATAGTTGGGATATTGCCCTTCTAGCAGGCGGCTGGTGATCCGCTGATGCTCCCATTCAAAAATGAGCTGCCCTTGGTCAAATCGAACGGCGATCGCCTCCACAGACGGGTGCATTTGCAACATCCGCTCTAGTTCTCGCAGCGCCTTCCCCGGAACCGTCACATCAAACGTCGCTATTTTTGGAGCTGCCGACTCTACGGGTTCGGCCTCAGATCCAGGTTTTATGGTTTGCACCACCGCTAGCCGATGCCCGTCTGTGGCGGCGAACTCCATTTCATCGCCCTCAGCGGTGACGTGCACCCCCGTCAACACCTGCTTCGTCTCATCACTACTGGTGGCAAACAAAGACCCGCGCAGCCCTTCTACCAGCGATTCTACGAGCAGGTGAGTCGCCTCTCCATTTTCTAGCGTTGGCAGCTCCGGATATTGGTCTGCCGCCATTCCCCGCACCTGATAGCGCCCCAAAGCACAGGTCAAGGTAGCTAGCGCCCCATCCGCTTCGGCTTCTAGCGTCAGTTCACCGTCTGGCAACCGCGACACGATATCGGTCAACAGTTTGGCAGGCAGCGTCAACGTACCGCCCGTTTCAACGTGGGCACTAAAACTGGTTTGCACCCCCAAACTGAGGTCAAATCCAACTAAGCTAACGCGTTGTGTGGCTTCATCTGCATTCAACAACACGTTTGCCAGCACAGGCAACGTGGGACGTGAAGGAACGGCACGGCTTACCAGAGACAGATGGGTGTTTAAATCGCTTTGAGTGCAGATAAGTTTCATCGGGGAAACCTTGGGATTTTAAATCGTGCTTGGAAGGCTATCGTATCACCGTTATCCCTCCGGTTCAATTTGTTAGATTGCAAATACATTTGTTCTAATAAGCTGCTTATTCAGATTAGAATTTTTTTAAAAATATAGATCAGGAGTAGTAGGGGCTGTGGAAACTGTGGAAAAGTTTGGGGATCAGGGCTTGCTCTACCTCTAGACGATCTTATGCCTGTGGAAAACCTGTGGAAAATGTGGAAAGTTATCCACACCGTATTAGCGCCTATGGATCTTTTCCCCATCAACGCCTAGTTTTCCCGATCATATCCCCATGTTTTCCACAGAAAAAGCTGAGTTTTCCACAGGCTACATACCATTTTTGAGGTCAAGATGCCAGAAAAACTTAATGCAAGGCACTGTGATTTATTCCACCGTTATCGAAGCAGCTGCTAAATGGACTAATTGAGCGTGGATTTGCTCAATTAGCTAGGGATCTGAATCAAATCAAGTGATGCTAAACGCTCCGATGGTAAAAATGGGGGCTAAACTGAAGATAATTTCAACCTTTGTAGTCTCTTTGGATTTTGGCTCATGGTGTCTATGAATTCGGTACTTTTAGCCCCCGTCATGATGGCGACTGCGCCTGCGGTAGCGCCACAAAAGTCCGGTCAAACGGTTCACAAGACCTATCCCAACTACAAAGTCATTGTGTTGAATGATGATTTCAACACGTTTAAACATGTGGAGGAATGTTTGGTAAAACATATTCCTCAGATGACAACTGTGCATGCCCGTGAACTGACCAATCAAATCCATCATGAGGGGCAAGCGATTGTGTGGGTTGGGCCGCAAGAGCAGGCAGAACTCTATCATCAGCAGTTAAGTCGCGAAGATCTGACGATGGCTCCACTAGAGGCGGCGTAGAGGTATAACAGGAATACAGGGCTGGAGGCTTACAATGGGTGCCTATGAACGGGTCAACAGATGAGCGGTAGACTGGTTTGGAATCACTCGACCCATTTGCCCGGTCTAATTCCTATCCTCAATAAATTGATTAATGTGGCGGGGATCCAGACGGTTACCCCGGCTGTTTTGAGCCGCTCTAAGTCCAATGCGCCGACGTTTCAGCTCAAGGTTTCGGTTCCCATTCGGGGCGGATACAAGCTGATTGCCCGTAAAGGTAAAACCTGCCAGGAAGTATTTGTGATTACGTCCCTGAGCCAGGGAGATCTGGAAGGGGCGATCGCCCTCCTCCTAGATCGCTGATGATGCTAGCTCGCTGCTTTAGCCTCAAAATTCAAAAAATCTCAATTCCCTCCAGCCGCCGCATGTCGCGATCGACCTCAAACCACAGGGCTTTGTTGCGGGGATCGGTGCGCAGAGCCTTGTTGAGGTACAGGCGCGCCTTGTCAGGTTGATTGGTATCCACGAGGTGGCGTCCCCAGCGTTGATAGGCGATCGCCTGCCATTGGCGCACCTCCATGTCATTGGGTAGGCGTTGGGCTAACCCTTCAATTAGGGCGATCGCTCGGGGAAACCGCTGCTCTCGCAACATCTGCTGGAGCTGGAGGTACGCGTGCTCTTTCAGCCGATGATCGGTTGGGGAGGCATCTGGATCTTTTTGGATGGCGGGCTGTGGGCGCAGGTTTGTGGTGGGGGTCTGCACTGGCACGGCGGGCTGAGGAGTGGGTCTGTCTGCCGCCATAGGTGGCTGCCCAGCAGCCTGTAGCGGCGGGTTGATCGGACTAACAGCGTTGATCAGCTGGCGATAGGCATCGGTGATTTGAATGAACTTTTCAGCATGGTGCTGATTGCCAGAGCTAACATCGGGGTGATACCGGCGCGCCAACCGTCGATAGGAAATTTTGATTTCCTCATAGGACGCACCAGTTCTTAGTCCCAATATCCGGTAGCAATCGGCAAGGTTCATTCTAAAGACAATAGCTTCCAAAAAAATGGCAGAATTAACCAAAATTCTGCCATCAGAGACGAAAATTTACATCTGTCTAGGCGATCGCAACACAAAAAATTAATGTTGTCAGCGGCCTCTATGTAGGAGTTTCAGTGATCACGCGATCGATCAGGCCATAGGCTTGCGCTTCGTCTGCCGACATAAAATAGTCGCGATCGGTATCTTTGGCGATCTGCTCGACCGTTTTACCTGTTTGGGCTGCCATTAGCTCGTTTAACTCTTGACGCACCCGCAAAATCTGTTTGGCCTCAATTTCGATATCGGTGGCCTGCCTGCGTCCGGTGCCGCCCATCGGCTGGTGAATCATGATCCGAGCATGGGGGAGAGCCAATCGCTTGCCCTTACTGCCCGATGCCAGCAAGAACGCACCCATTGATGCGGCAAGGCCGACACAAATTGTCACCACTTCAGACTTGATGTGCTGCATGGTGTCGTAAATTGCCATGCCCGCCGTTACGGAGCCGCCCGGAGAGTTGATGTAAATATAAATGGGCTTGTTTTGATCGTCTGAATCTAGATACAGCAGCGACGCAATGATCGAGTTCGCCAGAGAATCGGTCACTTCTTGACCTAGAAAAATAATCCGCTCTTGGTTGAGCCGGGTATAGATATCAATCCACCGCTCGTAGGTGCTACCAGGGAGACGGTATGGAACGCTAGGAATTCCAATTGGCATAGGTCTTTTTTGGGGGGATGAGGGGTGAGTAAGTGAGCGGATGAGCGGAATCAGAAAATCTTGCTCTAGCCTGCCAAGACGGTCTGACGTAGGAGCTTGGTATAAAAAACTACCCGGTCTATGTCAAAGCTGGGACGGGTGCAGGTAACTGCTTAGCACTTTCTAATACGCGATCGATCAA
>JAYUYI010000379.1:0-1586 GCA_043752545.1 Thermoleptolyngbya sp. | reverse complement strand
GGCTGCGGGGCGATATCGTCACCAACCGCGCTTCGAAAGCGATCGCCGCCCTCGAAGGCAGAACCGAGGTCACCGTAGACGATATCCGCCGCGTGATTGGCCTGTGTCTGCGGCACCGTCTGCGTAAAGATCCGCTGGAATCGATCGATTCGGGCTATAAAGTCGATAAGGTGTTTAGCCAGGTGTTTGGCATTGTCGAAGCTGAACCTGTGCAAAACGGAGCCGCTAGTAGACGGTAAAGAGTGCGAATTTGATCAACCCTCATCCCCTGGCCCCTTCCCCCCTTTTGGGAGTAGGGGAACCGAGCCTGCCTTTAGCCCCTCTCCTACTTTGGGCTACTGTGTGTACATAAGTTCTGAACTGCACTTAGGACGGTTGGTTCGCCGCATCAGCTATGGGGAGAGCAAGTTACGTATACACAGGAGCCTGCTTTGAGAGAGGGGTATAGCCCAAAGGGCATTAAAGAAAGGGGTGTAGCTTGCTTCTCGTAGAGTGGGTAGGTTGGGGAAGTCTCACATCGCATTAACTCCTAACTAGCTCTCTTGTTTTATGGAACAACGCATCCTTGGACTCGATCCAGGACTGGCAATTTTAGGGTTTGGGGCGATTTTGTGCCAGCCTGCCTTAGGGCGCGACGTGACTGGGAACGTGGGCGTGATCGATTTTGGCATCATTCAAACCTCCGCCGGAACCGCCATGGGCGATCGCCTTTGCACCATATACGATGACTTAAACAGCGTACTGGATGCCGTCAAACCTGATTTGGTGGCGATCGAAAAGCTATTTTTCTACCGCATGGGCAATATCATTGCCGTGGCGCAGGCGCGGGGTGTGGTGATGCTCGTGCTCGCCCAACATCAGCTGCCCTTTGTTGAATTTACCCCTGCCCAGGTTAAGCAAGCGCTGACGGGCTACGGAGCCGCCGATAAACACGCCGTCCAAGAGGCCGTCGCCCGTGAACTGGCGCTGACCACGATCCCGAAACCCGACGATGCCGCCGATGCGCTGGCGCTGGCGCTGGCGGCCTGGTTCCAACAATGAACTCCCCCACCCGCCATGTCGCTTTCGACCCTCCAGCACCAGGCAGCGGCTTGCCTCACCCAGCACCAGTGGAACCTGCCGATAAACCCACCCATGAACGGCTCAGCTATTTGCTCTATCAGCAGGGACGGCTGGAGGAGGCGATCGCCCACCAGCAAAACGCGATCGCCCTTGATCCCCACGACAGCAATGCCTACAGCAACCTGGCTTTGTTGTGCGATGCTCACGGTCATTCAATGGCCGCGATCGCTGCCTACCAGCACGCTTTGAGCCTGAATCCCAGGAGTGTTACGGTATTCTACAACCTGGGAGAGTTGCTAGGCCGACAGGGCGATCGCTCGGGAGCAGAAGCGTGCTATCGGCAGGCGATCGCGCTTGACCCGGCCTGCATCCCAGCCTATGCCAACCTGGCGGAACTGCTAAATCGGCAGGGGCAAACTGGGGCGGCGATCGGCTGTTGTCGGCAAATCCTTACCCTTGATCCCCACAGTGCTCAGGCGCATCGGCAGTTGGGCATTGCCCTCAGCGACCAGGGTGATTTGGCC
>JAYUYI010000378.1:0-4301 GCA_043752545.1 Thermoleptolyngbya sp. | reverse complement strand
GCAAATTGAGGGTGCCATTGGGCTGGCTGACCGCTGCGAGCTGAGCCGCAATGTCGGATCGCAGGGCATCTGTAACGGCAGCCAAAAAGTCATCTGTGGCCACTAGCACATCTACCTGGTTACCCCCCGGCACAATCACCAAAACCTGCCCAGCAGATTGATTGTTAAGAATAATCGGTACAATTACTTGCTGGACGGCAGTGTTTTGGGGTCGCCCAAACACGTCCTCAAAAATGTCATTTGTAGAAGATTGGCTAGAGGATTGATTCGACGGTGCTGGCTCGGTCTGGGAACGTTGCTCTACCTCCGGCACGACCAGGGTATCTGGTAGAGGCTGATCTGGTAGAGATTCTACGACGGGTGCTGATGATCCCTGTCGCTGCAGTGGCAGGGATTCTGGTAAAGTCTCGGGTTTTTGACTAGCCGGTATAGCTTCAGCCTCAGCTGTCACAGAAGCTAGCGATGATGGCAACAGCGATCGCCCTGGTGAAGATGCTAGAGAGGTCTCTGCTGCTGCTTCTTGAGGTAGCCAAGGCGTAGCCATAACCGCCGCTGATAACGCGGGTCTGATCGACGGTAAGGGTCTTGAGGAAAATAATGGAGCCGTTCCCATGCTCTCAGGGTTGGCAATGGCGATGGGTGCTGGCAAATGGGGTTCAGAATGTACCGCTTGCACTGCTGCGGCAACAGTCAGGGGCCGTTCAGGCTGCTCATCAAGAAGCGATACTGATTGGCTCATCAGGATCATTGCAACCAGCATGATTGTTAATCCTGACGATATTCAAACGTAGCAGTAATAGGGCCTTGGGGCAGAGTAGCGGGGCGGGGCACCACAAAGCGACGGCGATGATCAGCCAAAATGGTGGTTCCAGTCACTCCCTTCAATTCATCAGTGGAAAGGCTCACAGTTTGTCCCTGAGCAGTAAGGTTTAGGCGTAGGTCGCGTAGATGGGTGCTAGCACTGCCGGAGTTGGCGAAGACGATTTCCACTGCTGGGTTTCCCCGATCATCAGTCTGAGCGGTGACAGACTCAATCTGCACTGCCGCGATAACTCCAGTCGGGCGCACAAACAACCCTGACAAGTAGCGCAGCAAGATTTGCACCTGACCCACGGGCTGCACCAAGACTGGTTGAGTCGGGTCAACTAGATTAATTGGCAACTGCTCTGCCACTAAGCGAAACGCCAGCTCTGACAGAAGAGCTGGGTCACCCAGCCAGCTTACCCGCACGACCTGAGTCGTATTGGGTTCTAAGATCATCTGAGCCGGATATATTAAAAAATCATCCTCGGCCGGAACGTAGGATTCAGTGCCGTTAGTATCCATGCTCCGCTCAACCACCGTGACCTCTACGGCAATGCGCTCGTCTTGGTCGTTGATGACTTCGTAGGCATGGGTTGCATTGTTGCCGCCTGGGGCAAACACTTGATTCATCGGGGTCAGCCGAAATGCCAGGACTGGGTTGACCCGCATGAGGGCAAAAAAGAGGGTGACGAACAGCAGGTTGAAATACCGTTTCATGGTGATAACCCGTAAATTAGGGGAGGGGCAAAAATTGGGTAGGTGCCATGCAACCGCGTCTTTGGGGCGAGAATGCGTCTTCTGGTCTTAGCAGCCATAGCTAAAGCAGGGTAACGACAAAAGAACTGGCGCTAGGGTGGCTAATTATCGGCTACCGACAACTGAATTGAAGTGCTATAGGTGCCTGGATCTTGGAGTGCGTTTGGGGTATAGCGAATGTACACATCGCGGCTTTCAGTGCCAGAGGTGTCAGTGACGTAGGTGTAGCTACTGCCAGAGGGAACGGTGAAGGCAGCACCCGACGGGGCGATCGCATTGTTCTCTACGGTTGTGACCTGAAAGTCGATATCGCTTCCATCGACTTTATTAAAGCTGTCGGAGGTGAGCCTTAGCGTTAACCCGGTGCTGTTGTCGGTCGAAATCGTAATATCTGAAACTTTGATAATGTGGGTGGTAGCACTGCCTTCGCCATCGAGATCGATAGATGTGGCGAAGGCAGTAGGCGTTGTGTTAAGGGTGGATAGCCCGATTGCAGGTTGGGCAACACTGGCTACGATACCGATGCAAGCGCACAAGAAAAAATGTTTGTAGCGCATGGATGATACGGCTGAGTTAGACAAGAACAGAGAGGGCTTCCAGAAGTAGAGATAAAATAGTCTCTCCAGCAGAAGCCCTCAAAGGTATCCTCAACTATCAATTAAGGAGACGAAGGAAGTCTTCTATCCAGATAGAATTTAAAGGGCAGCAACGCTAACCGTAATAGTACTGGTGTAAGAACCAAAGTCAAGCAGAGCAGGCGCATCGTACTCAATATAGAGGTCACGAGCAGAGGCTCCAGCCGCAAAGTCAGTCACGGGAACGTTGTGTGTAGTGCCCAAAAATGCCGTGGCTGCCGGAGCAACTGCTGAATCACCCACAATCAGGACTCGATAGGCTAGAGGCGTTGCATTGTTGGCCACGTTGACCAAGTTGCCTGTAGCTGTGGCGGTTAGGGTAACGCCATCGGCATTGTTGGTAATGAGTGCCATGTCAGCCACTTTGACCACAACGTCGGGCTGAGCGGTGCCAACACCATAGAGGTTTAGCGTACCAGCTTCAGCAGTGCGCGTAGACGTCACAGCACTGGTATCAGCAACGCTACCGTTAAGGTTAACAGTGTCGGCCATCGCAGGGGCTGCAACGACTGAACCAGCTAAAACAAGGGTGGAAGCAACTAAGCCACGACGAATTGTTTGAAAAGACATAATAAATGCTCTAGGTTTGTAAGGTTGAAAAGACTGAGTTGATTGATGGAAACTGCGTTGAAATTGAGGCGGCATTAGTGGAATGCACTCAAGAAGTCAAGCAGAGAAGAAGCGCAAAACAAACAATTAAATCATTAATTTAGAGTCTGCCTTTTTCTATGTCTCAGTGGGTTTCTTCAACCTCTATTTCTCAACTGATGCCATCAATTTAGCTTTGCCTTCAGACAGCAGCAGCAGGTAAATCACTGATTTTAATAGTTAGTAGTTAGGTTTTGTCTGACAGTAAATATCTATATGTAGTTTATGAAGTTTATAAGTTCGTTTGAGTAAACATGATTTCCTCATATTTGTTTGGAGCATATTCACGGAGAGTTATAGAGGTGTATATACCGATTACTTCTCAGTAGAAATGACCTAAAAGAAATCCCTCAACCCCTTCGAAGAGATACTTTCAGAGCTTATCTCTCCTAAAAATTAAACAAGAAGATTAATGTTTATGGGCTTGAGTACATCAAATTTACTAGGATTTACTAGGTAGGAGGCTTGAGTAAATTACGGAGGAAATTGCTTCAGTAAACTTCCTGGGTGAATGTTTTGGAGCTACTTGAATCATTCCTGGCTGCATCAGAAAAATTCATGTAGGAAGTCTACTTATGTCGGGAGCGTGTCGCCTTTTTAGAGAAAAGAATTTATTGAGATAGGCTGCCCGGTGTGCCAGAACTTGCGACACATGTTCTGCTTTCCACTGAGCACCGGATAGTTGCACCCGCCGATCAATTTGCTTAATTGCCGATTCAACTGCCCCAAAACCAATGGAACAGATACCCTCCGCCTGGTAGTACTCATCGTTGATAATGCGGTGGCGATGTTTTTCTAGATAAGTACAGAAGTTATGGGCTTGCTTGCGATTCATATCCACAAACAGAGCAAGAGTTTCATCGAGCTGTCCTCGCCATAAATAGGCTTCGGCTTGGCGTAGGCGCTTGAGTGACCCTCCCAGTTTTTTGCAGGTTCTCGTTCAGGTGATACCAGTCGAGGAGCTCCCGCCGCTGTTCGCCGGTAGCAATCGCCGCGATGATATGCCAAACACCGTCATATCTATCGCCTAGACAGGTCATCGGTCTGCTTCAAGACTGGTGGTTAACCCAATCAATCAGCGACTGATTCTGATGAAGATTGGCCACCGACCAAGGGAGGGGTGGCGATCGCTTTGTCGTCGCGCCAGACACAGCCTTCTCCCAGCGAAGTGCGTAATCGCACCTTGCCGCCACCCACGCAGGCTTCGGCTATGGACTGCTCGGCCACTGGGACAGGGCACTGGCTGGCTTAATCAATCGTTGTTGAGTATTGTCAATTCACCGTCATTCCAGTCAGCATTGCCACATCCGATTCAGCATTGACACAGCTGACATTAGCGCTGATGCGCAAACAGCATAACTCTAACAATACTCCGGACAGTTTTTGTGAAAGAGCTGGAAACCCGCGTTGTATCGTTACCACTTGCCCTCACCCTTTTCATGTATGCCGAAGGCTTTA
>JAYUYI010000377.1:0-10255 GCA_043752545.1 Thermoleptolyngbya sp. | reverse complement strand
AGCATCACTCCACACCTTGACCTGACCGTTTACAGCATCAGCTAATTAAGCCTAAGCGGCGTAGTAAAAGCGCTCGTGAACGACCTTACCGTCTTTCCAGCGCTGCACGGAAACTTGATCGTGAGTCACGTTGCCCCATTCCGAGTGGGTGTAGTCTAGGAACCATTCAGAAATAATTACATCCTCACCATAGGCAACCACCTTCACGTTAGCGCCGCGAAATTCGGTCAGCTTGGAGAAGAAATCGAGTTCGCGATCGCGATTGGCGGCTTTGCCGACCGTAGCAGGGGTTTCGTTTTCCTGCATCACTACATCATCGCCATAGAACTTCTCAAAGGCTTCCATGGCCTTACCCTGAAGCACCAAGGCTTTGATCTCTTCAAAGTTGGCTTGCAATTCTGCTGTAGTCATAATGCCGTTTCTCCTTTAAGTGTAAATGTGGATAAATGTGGATAAATGTGGGCAGTTGAGGGTGGAAATTCGTGCTCGGTGAGCCGATTAAAACCTCACGTTGGCTGACTAAATTCATCATGCTTTATTCCTTATGCTTTGAGAAGATGGCAAACTAGAATAATACATATTCTTACTTAGAATTAATCGGATGCTAGATCGGATTACTTGTATGAACAGCTTTGTGCGAACGGTGGAGATGGGCAGCTTCTCTGCCGTGGCCATAGAGCTAGCTACCACCCAACCCACTATCAGCAAACAGATTGCAGCATTAGAAGAGTATTTAGACGTACAGCTCTTAGTTCGCTCCACCCGTAAGGTCAGCCTCACCGATGAAGGAGAGCGGTTCTATGAGCATTGCCAGCATGTGCTTGCTGCAGTAGCAGAAGCAGAGTCTAGCGTCGGCAGGCGGCAGCAGCCCTCTGGCGTTCTGCGGGTCAATTGCTCAGTGGCATTCGGCCAAATCCAGCTGATCCCACGGCTAAAACGGTTCCTCGATCGCTACCCCGACATTCAGATCGACCTCACCATGTCCGATCATTTCATCGATTTAGTCGAAGAAGGGATTGATCTAGCCATTCGGATTGGCACTTTTTTAGATCAAACTTTGATCTGCCAGCCCATTGGCAGCACCCGCTTTGTTGCTGTAGCAGCCGTAGAGTATTTAGAAAAATTCGCTGAACCTCAAGTCCCCGCAGACCTGATGCAGCACAATTGCATTGTCTACACCCGCCAATCGACCGGCAACAACTGGCAGTTTCGCGGTGCAGCCGTCACCGTGAGGGGAAATTTACTGGTCAACAATTCTGTGGGTCTAAGAGACGCTGTAGCAGCAGGGCTAGGGATCGGCACTTCCCCCATCTGGGCCTTCAGCCACGGCCTCGAAAATCAATCGCTCAAGGTGATCCTGGAGCCATACGAACCCGATCCACTACCCATCCAAGCTGTCTACCGTCGAGGCCGTTTTCAGCCTGCTAAGGTTAAGTGTTTCATCGATTTTCTGATGGGTGAATTTGGGCAGAGAGCAGCTTGACGCGATCGCAATGCCTGCTGTCAGCGGCACAACAGCCTATGGTAGTGGGCAATCTAAGCAGACGGTCAGCGATGAATCAGAGCCGTCGCTCCATAGTAATAAAAGGTTAGCAGCAGCGTAGAAAAAATCTGCCCGCCAATCGGCTCATGCCAAAAATCAAATGATGCTTGCCCCCAATAGACAACGGCGATCGCTAGCAGCATAATTCGAGGCACATTAAACACCAGTGCTAGAGTCATTCCCAGCACGATCAGCAAAGCAGTCTTCAGCCAAGGTTGCTGAAACCATAGCCCCAACATCAGCCCCATTCCAGCCAGCACAAAAGCCATGTCAAAACCGCTACAGCCCGAGCCCACTTTAACGGACTTTTCAGCAATCAATTCAGTTGATAGCGACAACACCTGTCCCTGGGCAACGGCAGCTTGTCCCAAGGCTTGAAACCATAAACTACCCAGCCAAGCCATCCAGCTTTCTAGGCGATTAGCAGTGAGGGTCATCCGCAACGTATCACCCGCAAAGACCAACCTAGGATACACACTGACTAACAGCAACAGTAAGGGAACTAAATAGTAGCGAAACACGGTTAGACCCCAGGTGCAAATCACAATGCCGAGCAAAATCAAGAGACAAAGTAACGCTTGCAGAGAAACAGAACTCAGGAATAACGGAAAAATAGCAGAACCGCTCAAAATCAACAGATAACCGAGCAGGCGATCCTCTTCGGCGGATTGATACAATGCTAGCTGTCGCCGTTTTCTCCAGAGTTCATGAAAGCCTAAATAAATAAATCCAAAATTTAATACCGTTGCAGATGAACCTTGAACAATTGACTCTACTATCGTACTCAACCAGGTTGGTAAATAACATAAACAAACAAGTATGCCGCAGGTCACAATTCGACTGTGGGTGGAACGGACACGGCGCTGCAGCAAGAGCAAACTAGAGTGTTTCATCGTTGGCTATTGAGCATGGCTGAACGCTTCATAGTCGAAAAACTTAAGGTTTCAAGTAGAACTTAAGCTCTAGGTGGTCGAATACCGTAGCGCCCTAGACCAATCAACGCTACCTCGATAACCAGTAGATTACCCACACTTGCCACACCTGTTTTAATCACGCTCGTCTTAGCATTAGACTTCAGCGTAGTTGCCTGCTATTTTAACTGTTGAGTGGCTTGCTCTATCTGCTCGGGTGTAATGGCAGGAGCGACAGTGGCATCGGTCTGAGCGGTTTGAATGCGGGACTCAATCTGGGCTGCCTGAGCTGTAATGTTGGTTACCGCTTGACGTTGAAACGCCAGACCGTCGGCAATGACTAACACACTAGAGAGGCCAAAGGCTACGCCCAAAGCCATACATAGAAATGCTAGGGATCTACGCCAAGAACGCTGCTGAAGAGTGCCATATAAAAGTAGGGCTAAGCCGAATAGTAAAATTATGCCGCGATCGCTAATTTTTTGTAAGAAGGCGATTCGCCATTCAACGCTGCCAAAACTGGGCGGAAATGAAAGAACAGCCAGGTCTACTAAAAACCCAGCTAAACAGGTCAACCCGACCATGCAACACAATGCTTGAGGTTGATAAACGGGAGAATTGTAGGATGGGGCAACGGGTTTATTAGTCGGTGCTATGGCCATAGGAGATTTTGGGGCGAGTTAAGACCTGAAAATGTCAGCGGGCAGTCAAGGCAGTTCAATCCTGCTTTTAACCAGTTGCCTCTTTAGATAAGCAACACATATGCGGATCAATTTAAAGCCACTCAGGTTATACGTTGCACAGGTAGCGCTATCCAGAAGGTATAAAAATGCTACTAGACAGTTCGCCTTCATAATCAATCACTAGACAGATTTAGTAAACACGCTAAAACTCTACACTCAAAAAGTGGGGTTAAATATTCTTTGAAACTTCACAAAGCTTTATCTCGCTACTCTGTCTAAAGAAGGAAAGCTATATATGAATTGTCTGGAGGCAATTGCTAACAGTCACTCGGATCATCAAGATGTTGAATGTGATCGATTATTGGTACCACAATCTCCCTTAGCGAGCTGTGAAGTTTGTATTATTGTTCCCGTACAAAATGAAGCTGAAACACTAGCTAAGACCCTAAAGGCATTTACAAACCAGGTAGATTTACAAGGACAGGCTATTGATCCAGCTCGCTTTGAAGTTATTTTGTTTGCTAATAATTGCAGTGACGCATCAGCAGCGATCGCCCGTCATTTTGCAACAGTTCATCCACAGCTAATCTTGCATGTAGTTGAACGAGAATTAGCGCCCAAAGATGCCTATATCGGTCGAGTTCGACAACTATTAATGGATGAAGCCTATCGCCGTTTTGTGCAGCTTAAAAAGAGCCATGGCGTGATTGCATCTACCGATGGAGATAGTGTAATAGATCCAACCTGGATTGCCGCAACTTTGCGTGAAATAGCGCAGGGAGCCGATGCTGTAGGCGGTCGGATTGTGATTGATCGAGACGAGCGATCGGCGTTAGATCCCTATGCTAGAGCGTGCTACTTGCGGGAAGTAGGCTACCAATATCTGCTAGGAAAATTAGAAGCATTGCTTGATCCAGACCCGTTTGATCGATTACCTCGACACCATCAGCACTATGGAGCTAGCCTAGCTGTAACCGCAGAAATGTACGCTAAAGCAGGCGGAATGCCTGCGGTACGAACGCCTGAAGATGTTGCATTTTACCGGGCACTATTGAGAGTTGGCGCGCGTTTTCACCACAGTCCGCATGTTCGAGTCACGACATCGGCTCGTCAGACGGGACGGGCAACGAATGGGTTAGCCAATCAACTGAATGAATGGGTCAAAATGGGAAAACAGCAGCAGCCCTTTTTTGTAGAAGATGTAGCAGCTGTTGAGACTCGTTTGAATATTCGCTATGCTTTACGAAAGCTGCGATCGCGAATCGTCCATAGCAATCATTCATTGCCAGATCGAGATATGATAGAATTTGCGGCAAAACTAGGTGTAGAAAGTGACTGGCTGGCTTATGAATTGAAAAAAGCTCAGCCGTTCAACCTATTTTTGGAACGACTAGAACAACGTCAGCAAGAAGAAGGACAATGTCAACCGCAGTGGTTTCCAGTCAGAATTGAACAGGCTTTAGCCGATCTGCGAATGCGTCTCTATATGCTACAAAAATCCTCATAGCTACGCGATGTGCAACTTGATCTAAAGTCTTGTGGGATGGGTGTCTTGCCCGTCCAGCTTGGGCGGGCAAGATGCCCACCCCACGGGAAATCAAGGGTTTCAAGAGTAAAGTTGCACATCGCGTTCAGAACTATGCCATGCTATGCCCCTACAGGCTCTACCTAAACCCGCTCCAATAGATCTAAGCGATATTGATCAGTTCGCTGCGAGAGCAGATGCTTGAGCTGAGTGGGAGCGCCTTCTAAAAATGAATTGTGTACATCATCACCTGTAATCGGATTAGTTGGAGCAGTTAACAGCCAATGCACTAACAGCAACTGGCCACCAGGCTCTAATGAATTGAGGATTTGGCTTTGGGATTGCTTGAGATCATCCCAACACCAGTAATATCCCACTTCCGACAATACGACTAGGTCGAACGTCTCAGTCGGATAGTCTGCTGGTACACTCATCAGCTGAAAGCGAACATGAGGCATCTGCTGACAGCGCTGGATGGCCTGCTGCTGAGCAGTTTCAACCACATCAATTGACAGTAATGCATCGCATCGTTCAGCCAACATTTTAGTCAGTACGCCAATAGAGCCACCGATTTCGAAGCCAGAACGATAATGATTTGACCCTAGCGCAGCGATGGTTGCCGCATACTTAGTCGCTTCATAGTCGCTCGTTTCAAACTGCCACGGATCTAGATCTTGTTGATAAAGTTGTTCAAAATAAGCCGATGGAATTGATCCTAAATCCGATGAACTCATGTGATGTCCTCTAAGTAAACTTCCCAAGGATGAGAAAAGTTAGCTAACATGGCAGCCGTTAATTGAAACCCGTGGGGATCGTCATCAATTAAGTCAGTGGTTTGAGAGCGATAGGCCGCGATCGCCCGTTGCTTTAACTCAACAACTGAATCAATATCCAGCCGCCACGCAGATACCCGTTCATGGTCAGAAGCCTGACGGCGCTGCTGCGGATCCCAATCCCAAATTGGGTATTCCACCAGCCGTACCGATAACACCAGCCGTTGAACAGCCGCGTGGATTAACTGCCAAGTCGCACGATGATCAAGATGCGGATCTGAGCGCCAGGGCAAGAAGATTAGCGTGGGCTGCCATGTCTTTAAGGTATGGCAGCACGCATGCACCGCCGCAGAGAACTCAGCAGAGACTGATGCGTCAGACGGCATCACCGGAACAGAACCATCCGCTAGCCCCAAAAACTCAATATCTGCCGCATCAACTCCCAGTAATGCCATGGCCGATCGCGTTTCTGACTCCCGCAAGGCACGCAGTTTAGCAGCTGGATATTGACGAGAATTAGGATGGGACTGAGTGCCGTCACTGACTACTAATAGTCGCACCCTACAGCCCCGTGCACACAGCAACGCGATCGCTCCCCCACAGCCCAGCGTTTCATCATCAGGGTGCGGAGCCACTACCAACACGGAGTCTGCCGCAATCTGCTGAACTGAACGGAGCGGCAAAGCTTGGGGATCGACTAGAGGAGATACGTTAGCGTGCTGCATCATGGTTTTGCATTATTGTTCGCATTATTGTTCGCATCATCGTTAGACCAGAGCGCGTGAGCTGCATTCGATTGAGCTAGCGTATACTGCCCTACTGTGGCGATCGCCGCATCAAACATGGGTTGCCGTAAATATAGCGTTAAATCTCGAATGATCCGCTCCATCGGATGAGGCGGCAATAAGCCACGGGTGCCAACCGAGCGTTCACACAATTGGATTACATCAATACAAATCTGTTCGATCGCCGTTCGTACCATGTTGGCATAGGCAACTAACTGGGCAGAAGCAGCGTTGGCGACTAACGGATAGCCCCCAAAGATCGGAGCATACTGGGCAATCAGGTCGGCGGCACCTTTCAACCACAGATGGCCACTCTCAATGGCGATCGCCATCTGCCCCAGTCGGGCTTGTTGATAGGGATCAGAAAGCCGATTTAGCAATTGTAAATACTGGCGCGTGGCGTCAAATAATGCCTCGGCTCCGCCTAGCTGCACAGCGGAAAACCGCACCACGCCAGCCGTTAACCAAGGCTGCCGTTCATAATCGCCTGGGTTGCCAATCAGTGTCTGTTGATCGACCTCTATATCGCTAAAATCTACTTTATAACTCGCTGTAGCTTTCATCCCAGATGGCTGCCACCAGCTCTGATCGACCACAGGGCTAACTCTGTCCATCGGCACAATGCACATTTGCCACCGACCGTCAGCCAATCGGCCATTCACAAAGGGGCGGTCTACATACCCCGAACCCGAGCAAAAGGTTTTGGAGCCGCTGAGCCGATAGCGACCTCCTCCCAACGGGGCAATGGTCACACCATCAGCCGCTTCCGCATTCCACACGCCAAATACCCGATGGCGATCGCGGGCATCACTGGCATACACCCTAATTTGCTCAGCATTGCCAAATGTCTGAATCAGCTGCAACGCATTAACATGTCCTTCATACACCCGCCCTACCGCCAAATTCCCTCTGCCCAACTGCTTTAGCACTAACAGCGTGGCATACAGGCTACCAGCATCTATCCCAAACCCCAGCCCACCCCATTCAGCCTGCAAGGGAAGCGCTAATAAGCCCGCCTCAGCAATCAGCTGAAACTCGCTCACTGGAAATGCGCCAAGCTGATCAACCGCTGAGGCATTGGCAGCACAAACGTCAGCCACCCGAATTGCTCGCTCCAACGCATCCGCAATTGACGCAGGACAACACAGGTTAAGGCGGTGAGAAGAAAGTTGAGCAGAAATAATAGTCTCCTTGCGCTGGCAGCGACGGTGTGCAACTTGCTTTGAGCGGTACCATTTGGATCATGAAGGAAATCAATAGTCGGTGTCTTCTATCTTCTGATGGAGTTTGATGGCGACCTTTTTTGAAATGCAAGACTAGTAAACCTGATTGACTAACAAAACCCCAAATTCCCTGCTGCTGGGTAATAGCGGGGAGAAGCATTTGTATGACGATTCAGGCTGGGTGGTCGAGAGTCGGGGGCAAATGCTTCTCCCCTACGGGGCGATCGCATGTATCCAGTAGCGGTAGGGGCAAAGCATTTGGACAAGCATCCAGCAGCGGTAGCCAACATCTACATACAAATGCTTCGCCCTCTCCGGATTACTTCGGCATAGCGCAAGTTGTGTAAGCGGTGGATGATGTGTTGCACAACCTCGGGGGTGCCAATCAGCAGGTGCCGCAAGGGGGTGGGTTCGGGGATGGGTGGAACTGGGTAGGGCTGCGGGGTATCGACAATGACCAAGGGTGAACTGGATGCAGGGCTGGCATCGGTGGAGCAAAAGGACTGAATCATTTGGGTTTTCGGGGTAACGAGGATTAGGAAAATCCAAAAATTTAGCCACCCTAGACCTGCGGCTATGGCAAGCTGGGGTGGCTAAGGTGTGATTGTGTCACAATATCCTCAGCCGCCAGACTGGCACGAACAGTCGTTGGGGGTTAGCTACCGGACGTAGCGTTCAACAGCGTCCGGTAGCGTTGACTAAATTTTTGAGCCATCTATGCAGTCATCTGGAGAACGGCCATCCAAAAATGCTGCATTGACAGATTAAAGCGCATTTAGTTAGTACAGTCAACCTATTAATCAGATTGGCTCACATCACCCACTTGAGCGGCGATCGCCCCAGACTCCGCCAGCCATGAAACAATACAAACAGACCGCAGCTTCATTCCATACATTGCCGAGATTACAGAACGCTACGTGATCGCGGCCAACAATCCCATCAGCTTGGTTGGCACGGTTACAGACGCCGCCTATGGGGTGGTGGGCGATCGCGGTGTCACCCATTAGTTGCGTCAGTCGTAAGAATTAAAGCGCGTTCACGCACAAAAGCCCCCGCTAATCGCAGAGGCTGATTTTTACTAGAAAACACCAGAAACACACTCAAATAGATTGATTTGTTGTGCCAGTTTGTGCAAACCAGATAGCGCTGATTAGATAGCTCGGCGGTTAGAAAGTGAGTAGTAGATAAACAGGGCAATGATGGCACCCAGAACTGCAACGACTACGCCACCAATACTCAAGCTCGCTGTACCCAACGCAATACTACCCGTTGCTATGAGGTTGTAGAGGCTTCCTCCAACGAACGCCCCAATTACTCCCAGCAACAGTGTACCTAAAATACCGCCGCCCTGACTACCCGGATAAATCGCTTTGGCGATCGCACCTGCAAGTAGTCCTAACACGATCCAAGCTAGAATATTCATGGTGGTTTCTCCGATGAAGATACAAGTAATTAAAAGAGCGTTTCAAATGAAATTTACTCTTTATGTAAACAAGAATAACAACCATCGTTGAATCAACCGACTACCCAAAGAGAGAACCATACTCTTCCTTCGGAGATAGAGTCTTAGCAGGGGTGGCGTTCAACAGGCATAGAGCAAGTAAGCGGCAATACCAAGCAGATTTGCCCATGAATTTGGTTCTAGTTGCATCAAGATTTGCTGAAAGAGGTGCGCTCACGGGTGAAATGAGGGGTGAAAGCAGTCTTGTCGAGACCGTGTGGGGGGTTATACCCTACTGTTAATTCAACATTTCACCTAACCTCCAATCCAGAGTGGCAAGCAGATGGGAACAGTCCAGGCGATCGCTAAACTCAAAGAAGGCTGCTCTCAAGACTATACGAAGGCAGCGTCTGTCTCTAGTAAAAAGCGTAAGATGATTCACTTTATTGCTGAACAGGACGGCATCTGCTTGCCTCCGGCTGAATCCGTTGCTTGGGCGGAAGCATTAGAAAGCATTGCTGCTCAAATTCGTAAAAACTTAGATGGGCTGGAGAGGGGCTAAAGCCAGATCTATTCCCCTTCTCCCACAAGGGGAGAAGGGGAGCCGGAGGGGTCTCTTTGGTTCGGTTCCCCCTCTCCCGCTGCTGGGAGGGGGGGCTAAGGGGTGAGGACAAACCACTAAAACTGGGGATTTCAGAACTTCTGTGTACACGGTAGCCTTAAAAAAGGGGGAACTGGATCAAAGTCCCTTTTTTATAGCGCAACGGCGCGCCAGCGCGGGGATTTAGGGGGATCTTGCAGCACGTCGTTAAGCCCAAACCTCTACTAATCTTGTACCGCCCCCAGTGCGAGTAGGGTGGCTCTTTGCGCGGCTGTTAGCCCTGTTGCGCCTGTAATCTTCATGCCTTCGTACAGGTTTTGGGTTTTGAAAACCTGCAAACAGGTTCTAGTTTCAATCTCCCACAGCCGAATTGATTCATCTCGACCGCCGCTGGCCAGCAGTTGACCGTTGGGGCTAAAGGCAATGGAGCAAAGTTGTTCGCTATGCCCCGTCAAGGTATGCAGGCATTGATGGGTTCGCAAATCCCATAGCTTAATCGCATGATCTTCGCTGCCGCTAGCCAGGGTAGAGGTGAGCGGATTAAAGGCAACCGATCGCACCCGTCCGGTGTGGCCGCTCAAGACGGCTATGCAACCCCCTGTGACCACATCCCACAGGCGAATGGTATGGTCTTCGCTGCCGCTGGCGAGGATGGTGCCGTCGGGGCTGAAGGCGACAGCACGGACGCGGTTGGAATGCCCTTCCAGTGTTTTCCAGCAGGTTCCGGTTTGAATGTCCCACAGCTTCACGGTTTCTTCTTCACTGCCGCT
>JAYUYI010000376.1:0-1588 GCA_043752545.1 Thermoleptolyngbya sp. | reverse complement strand
AGGCTATACTCTTCTACATCCTTTGACTCATGGCTTATGTCCCAACGTGCTGTATTTCTCGATCGCGATGGCGTGCTAAATATCGAAGCGGGCTATATTTACCGCGTTGAAGATTTGCATTTGGTGCCGGGGGTGGCGCAGGCGGTGCGGCAGTTTAACGATCAGGGGTTGTTTTGCTGCCTGGTGTCTAATCAATCGGGGCCGGCTCGGGGCTACTATCCGCAAAGCCATGTTGATGCCCTGCACGATCGCCTCTGTCAGCTACTAGACAGAGAAGCCAGTGCCCGCTTAGACGCGCTGCACTATTGCCCCGATTTGAGTCCACTGGAGGGCGGCATAGTGCCAGAGTTTATGCGCTGGACAACCTGGCGCAAGCCCAATACTGGAATGCTGGTTGCCGCTGCCTGGAAGTACGATTTGGATATCCGCCGCAGCTTTATGGTGGGCGATAAGGCCACTGATATAGACTTGGCGCACAATGCTGGCTGTACCGGGATTTTGGTGCAAACTGGCTATGGCGATCGCGTCCTCAGTGGCGACTATCAGCACATGACCTGGCCCGACTATATTGCCCGTGACCTGCCCGATGCTGCTGCCTGGATTCGCCAGCAGTTGAGTCATTAGTCTGAATAATTAGTCGGCCTATAGCAATTCAAAAAAACCATCGTCTAGCTCATAGCCCAACATCTGCGTCATAAACTTGAGCTTGGTGGGGCTGACGCTACCGCGCTGCTGCATCCAGTCAGACGCCACAAATACCTTTTGCATCATGAATAGTTCCAGCGCTTCGGGGTTGTATTGAATGCCCTCCGTGGAGCTGAACTGATGCGGCACCAGCATGGCAGTGTAGCGTCCCAGTTCTCCCGCTTCCCAATCCAACGCCAGCGGCAGCCACGGATAGCGCGCATCTAGCCGCACAAACCACAGCCGAATTTCTGGAATTTCGGATAGCTCACGCGGATCACTCGGTTCGCGCGGGTAATCAATGGCAAAGCTAATCTGCTGGTCGTGATCGCTACGAGCTTGACCTGGCTGATTCATGGCATGTTCTGTGGCCAGCCAAGTTTTAACTACCGCTTCGGCGGCGGTAATGTCTAGCTGGTTGATGGAATCGGCGGTGAGTTGAATAACGAGATTCATCGGCTATGGGGGCGCTACGGGAGTCTGGCGATCGCAACATCTAAGGTGGCGAATTGATCAGATGGTCAGTCTTGGGTAGGGGCTGGGGTCAGAGCTTGGCATTGCCAAGCCCTTACTATCTAGCCTACGGCAGATTGAGCGCACCGCTGAGCGAAGTCTTGCTGGGTTGACGTTTTTGTCTCCTCGAAACCTCTAATAGACAGTTTAGAGAACTATAAGATAAAGTGGTAGTGAGTTCACTTTAGAGGTTTAGCTGACTCAGTATTCTGACAGTCAAGTAAGACAGTTAAATTAAGACAAATGGTTTTTGAAGCGGAAAGCACTAGCGTCAATTGGGATTACCTTATACATTTTTACTTGCTAAGAATTTAGATACTAATCTCACCGGATCCGGTGCGTTACCGCTGCCAAAAAATGCTCAGGTGTAAAAATCAAACTCTTTTGTATT
>JAYUYI010000375.1:0-10263 GCA_043752545.1 Thermoleptolyngbya sp. | reverse complement strand
CGGCTTCACGTCCGGTTATGGCCAATCGTCTGTGTAGAAGGGATAAAGCTATCAGTTTAGGATAGTTAAAATTTTGGAGACAGCAGGCCAACTAGCCGATGATGCCACAGGATCTAGGTTAGACTCAGCCTAGATAGCGATGAAGCGATAACTCTCTGAGTAGACCGTTATTAGACCGTCGAAGAGATGTTCAAGGTGCGCCTGAAACCGTCCCTGAAACGCTGGCCATGAGGGGCTGTTCCCTGCATATGACGCTCTATGTCAGCTGATCTTCTCCGGTTAAATTCGTGACAATTAAAATTTGAATGGTATTATTGCTGAGAAAATATTCAGTTCATTCGGTTGTTTAGGGCTATCCACATGGCACAAGCGCCAATTTCTCCAGTAGTTTTGGTCATTTTAGACGGATGGGGATATCGTGCCGGTTCCGATGGCAACGCGATCGCCTCTGCCAATACCCCGATTATGGATAGCTTATGGGCGGCTTACCCGAGAACGTTATTGCACGCTTCGGGTAAGAGCGTCGGCCTGCCTGAGGGGCAAATGGGTAACTCAGAAGTCGGGCATCTGAATATTGGTGCAGGCCGAGTCGTACCCCAAGAACTCGTGCGCATCAGCGATGCGGTAGAAGACGGAACCCTGTTTAGCAATTCTGCGTTGCTCAAAATTTGTGATGCGGTTCGCCAAAGTCAGGGCAAGCTCCACTTGGTGGGTCTTTGTTCTGATGGCGGCGTGCATTCTCACTTGAGCCATCTGTTTGGGCTGATTGACCTGGCTAAAGAGCAAAACATTGCAGATGTTTGCATCCATGCCGTCACCGATGGACGCGACACCAAACCCACGGACGGACTAGCAGCTATCCAAAAAATTCAAGACTATATCGATCAAGCAGGGGTTGGGCGAATTGTCACCCTCAGCGGACGTTACTATACGATGGATCGAGATCACCGCTGGGAGCGGACTCAGCAAGCCTACGATCTGATGACCCAGGACGGTGATGGCGATGGGCGCTCTGCCTTGCAGGTGTTGAAAGACTCCTATGCAGAGAATCTCAGTGACGAATTTGCTCGTCCTACGCGAGTTGCTCCCGGTGCGGTGGTGGCCGGAGATGGGGTGATTTTCTTTAACTTCCGCCCCGATCGCGCTCGGCAGTTAACGCAAGCATTTGTTGATCCCAATTTTGACGGCTTTGAGCGCGACCAAATTACGCCGCTCAATTTTGTCACCTTCACCCAATACGATTCTCATCTGCCTATATTGGTAGCCTTTGCCCCCCAAGACCTGACTAATATCTTGGGCGAGGTCATTGCCAACCATAAACTGCGCCAGTTCCGGACGGCTGAGACGGAGAAATACGCCCATGTCACGTATTTCTTTAACGGTGGCATTGAAGATCCCTTGCCGGGTGAAGATCGGCAGATGGTACCCAGTCCTGCTGTGTCTACCTACGATTGCGCCCCGACGATGTCGGCTAATCAGGTGACCGATGGGGCGATCGCTGCTGTGGAAAAGGGCATTTACTCGCTGGTTGTGATCAACTATGCCAACCCTGACATGGTGGGTCATACAGGCAAGATGGACGCAGCGATTCAGGCCGTTGAAGCCGTGGATGCCTGCCTAGGGCGGTTGCTAGCAGGCATTGGCAAGATGGGGGGGACAGCTTTAATTACAGCCGATCACGGCAATGCTGAAGTCATGCTGGACGAAGATCGAAAACCCTGGACCGCACACACCACTAATCCAGTCCCTTTCATTGTTGTAGAAGGCGAAGGTCGCAAAATTCCTGGCCATGGTACGGACGTTGTGCTTCGAGAAGGCGGTTGTTTAGCAGATATTGCCCCCACTATTTTAGAAATTCTCAAACTACCCCAACCTGTAGAAATGACCGGGCGATCGCTGATTGAATCGGTTGGGTTTGACGTGCGGACGAACCGGACTCCCGTGCGCGTGTCTCTGTAAGGGTAAAATGAGCAATAGACGACGCACCGTCTATTCTTTACTTTTTTTCCAACTCTATGACCCCTGAAACCGTCGTTCAGGTCCTTTGGACCGTTTCTGCTGTTGGTTTAATCATTTTGGTGCTGCTGCACAGCCCCAAGGGGGATGGCTTGGGCGGTTTGAGCGGGCAGGCTCAACTGTTTACCAGCACCAAAAGTGCTGAGCAGACCTTGAACCGGGTCACCTGGATTTTGACCATTTTGTTTATTGGGCTGACGATTGTTCTAAGTGCCAAATGGTTGACGGTGACACCCGATTTTCCAACCGCGCCGCCCTCTCCGGCTGTTTCTCCGGCTCCGGTGACGCCGCCCTCTCCCGCTTTACCCCCAGGGTAAGAGCCTTCCAGGTTAAGAATTGTAAATAAATAAATTTTCAAACTTTTGTAGGAAGAAATGGCTTGACCACTTCTCCCTACAAAAACTTGTATTCTTTTTATCAGTTCTTTGAGACCTTATTGGCCATGCTCTGACTCATAGGTAATTTGGTCAGATTCATAGGTAGACGGTTCAACGTGAATGTTGATGCGCACCGGGCTAAATTGGGTTTCTAGCGCTTCCTCCACGGTTTCTGTAATTTGGTGGGCTGTTTTGACGTCGATTGCGTCTACAACCAGATGCATTTCGATGAATACCTGTCTCCCAATTACGCCCCTGGAGGCAATCTGATGGCAGTTGACCACTCCCGGCACCTGCATCACAATTCCATGGATAGCCTCGGGAGCGATCGCCATCTCATCGACTAGCCAGGGTAAATTTTCCCGCAATACCGACCAGCCGCTAAAAAACACGAGGATCGCCACCGGGAAGGCTAAGGCGACATCTAGCCATTGCACCCCTAACGCCCAGATGCCGATTAGCCCTGCCATCACACTAATCGTCACCCAAACATCGCTCATGGTGTGTTTGGCATCGGCAATCAAAATCGGACTACCTACCTTTTGACCCACATGGCGTTCATAAAAAGCCACAAAAATATTGACGCCCAAGACAATCAGCAGCAGCCACAGTTCCCTTCCAACAATTTTAACGGGCTGGCCACCATAAAGAATTCGATTAATCGCACCTTGCAAAATCTCGAAACAAGCGATGCCCAAAAAAGCGCTAATGCCCAGCGCCCCAACGGCTTCAAACTTCTGATGACCATAGGGATGATCGCGATCGGGTTCGGGCGACGAAAATTGACTGGCCACCAAGCCCAAAATATTATTGGCGCTGTCGGTCACGCTGTGGAGGGCATCTGCTAGAAGGCTCAATGATCCGGTCCACAGACCCACAGTTACCTTCAACCCCATGACAAACAGGTTGAGCAATAGGGTGATAATTAAAACCTGGCGAACTTGTGCCCGATTATCGACAATGCCTGCCATGGACTAATTCCTAACGTACCTTTAGGGGTCATCATCACTAAAGCACTCTAGTTCTACATTGACAATCTATAGTTAAGCCCGGAGCCAGTTACAATCGGGCACATACTCTGACGCTAAAATTCGATGCAGTACTCACTTCTCAGTCGGTTTCGAGGGGCGTTGCTGGGGGCGGCTTTAGGGGATTTGTGGGCAGCAGCGAGTCTAAGTTCCAGTCAAAGCTCCTCGCAGAAATCAGCCTCCCCCCTCCAGCTAATAGAAGTGCCGAGTGGTAGTCCGATTGCCGCTCTACCTGCTACGGCCATCCATTGGGGTGCGATCGCCACTACCATTGCCCGAACGCTGATCCAGCCTGGATTTCAACCCTCCCAATGGAGCGATGGCCGAGTGCTGCCGCCCTCTGAAGCAAGGTCGGGTGGCGAAAATAGTGCCGCTGATTTGCTTGAGGCGGCGGCTGGGTGGGCGATCGCGGCGTTACCGCTGATGCTGTGCTATCACGATAATTTTTCAGACCTGCGATCGCACCTGTCTGCCATTCCCGCCTCTGCCCGCGCCGATGCCCTAGTTTTGGGCTACACCCTGTCACAGATCCTTCAAGATCAGCTCAATCCAGATACGCTCATTGCTCAAATTTTGGCAGATTTAGATCTGGAGAAAACGAATTGGGCATTAGCCGATCAACTGACCGAAGTGCAGTACCTGATTCGTGCAGGGGCAAGTCTGGCGATCGCCCAGCGCGTGCTGGGGGCATCCACCGCTCTATCTGCCACACCTATGCCCATGGCCATGGCGCTTTATTGCTTTCTTGGTACGCCAGAAGATTTTCGTTTATCACTCTTACGCAGCACCCGTCAATTCCCCCTATCAACCCTCACAGCTACCTTAGCCGGGGCGCTGTCAGGGTGCAGGAACACAACTGCTGGCCTACCGCTCCAGTGGCGCAGTCCGTTTCAGCAGCGATGCATCGATGCTTGCCTGCTGCGATCGCGCTGGGGAGTAGAAACTGAAATCGATCTGCTGCACTTAGCTGATCTGCTGCTGGCGCATTGGGCAGGGTTTTATCATCCGATTCAACCCCTTCCCCTAGCTCGCTACCGAGGAGCGATCGCTGCCCCTAACGTGATTCGGCCAATTTGAGCAGCAGTAACCAGAGTTCCCAAGATGAATATTGCAAATTGCATCCAGGGCAGTGGGGATCTTGCCTCAAACCTGTCGTAATTTCCGTAAAATTACGGAAGACTTTTAGGGAGTTTACAAACCCTTGATGGATTTGTACTGAATACTCTTCATGTTTTTCTAAATGAGCTTTACAATTAAAATCTTAAAATCGCTCTTTTCAACTCGTTTTTACACCCACTGCCGATGAGCTATCGCTTCTAAGATCGGCGTAATGGGCTGAAACCTAGATCAAATCAGCAAATACACTATATTTAGAGTGAAAGGAAAAAAGGAGGTATTAGAAGGGTAAATAATGACCCCTGAGCAAAAGTCTCAACAGCGCTTAGTTCCGTATAGATACTAAGAGGCTCAAGGTCATCATCCGCATCCACTTGTACATCAATCCATGGCGATCGCCTGATAAACCGATTTGACCCGTCGAGGGTGCGATCGGCCTACTCAAACTCTTAAGGTTTGAGTCAGCGACACGTTCAAATTTGTTCGAGCCGAAACTCCCTGCGAAACTTGCTTCAACAAGAGGCATCCCCACTCAACGTCAATTTTCCGTGTTCAAGACAAGGCTTGGGCTATCTACACATGAGCATCCCAGATCAGGTAAGGAGTAGCTCAGGGTATTTCGCTAAGCCTGCTGTAGCGGTACCTAAATCCTAAAACTTTTTTCGCTCTAAGCCGATTTCCGAAAAAGAGCAGATGTTTTCTGTAGAGGTACACCATACTCTTCTTCAACCCCTTTTCAATCTCATCATTTCGCTTCTGGTAATTCCGCCTCCAAGTAGATAGCTAATTTATTCCAGCCAAACTAAACTAGATCATTTCCAGAACTAGCCATCAAGGGGGCGTTAACAAAGCTTCAGGCTCGGCTCATCAAAAATGTAGTTGTAGGCTGCTGCAAAAAGCATTTTAATCTCGTCACTTACACCTCTGTTTGCGTCTGCTGTTCGCTCCAAAGTTCCTGTTATCGTTGAGTATCATGATGGTCTTGGATAAATTGCAAGAGGGTTTCCATCCGCAAAATGGGCAGACTAATCGATTTCAAAGAGATATTCCAAAAGCTCAAGAAACGATTTATGACTATCTACTTGAGATCGTTAAGCTGTGGTCTCCCGAAGAGGTCTTGGCTGAGTTCAAACACCTGTTTATTCATCACGTCAACACGATAAGCTCTCATATCTTGCCGTCGCTATATGAGATCGTTTTTTCCAATCAAGAGGTTGAGTTCAGAAACACACTCAAGCGCTCCTGCTACATTTTAATCAACAACTGGGACATCACTAGAAGTCACAAATCGATCCAGGGGCTGATTCAACTATTTAGCGATCCAATTTTGGATAAGCCAACGATGTCGCCAACGCTGCGACGGCTTAGAGGTTGGCTAAAAAACTTTGTAGAGAGCAGCGATCTTGAGCAGCTTAAGCTGTTTGCCTCTAAATATGACGAGCAAGGGCATCGACATTGGTCAGAACGATACACGTCCTATTTGTTGGTACCTCAATACACTGATTTGAATAACTCTGTAGAGCAGCGCCATGCAGCCCGAGCGTTATCCAAACAGCTGAAAGAACGATTCAAGTTCGACCTTGCCCTCTACACGGCGCGGTCTCAAAGTCAGAACTCAATCGTAAATGCAACAGAACCAGAAAGAAAGCCACGACTGAACCCAACGGGAATGGGCGACGAGATACTGCATCTAGTAAAGATGATTGTAGTGAGGCGAGGCAATTTCAGTCATACAAATTTGGCTAATATTTTTGTTAGCCAAACCCAAAAACTCACCTATCGAGAATTTAAACTCAGCCTACAGCGATATCTGGTTTTTTCGGTAGAAGGTCATGACTATGCAAATGCGCTTAAAAAGCAGCTTGCCGAAAAGTTAGAAGTTCTTTACACCAGTCATCATGACAAACCGATTGATGACGCGTTGCTGCTACGCACTTGTAACCGAGTCATCGAATATTTGACCACGGAAAACCATCAGGAACCCTCCCCTCTCTTTGTTCAACTGCTTTCACAGGGCAACCCTTTAACCTTAGTGGTTATTTTGCTAAAAATTATTCTAGTGTGCAGACATGCCCGCACTCATCTAGAATCACGCATTGCCAATTTGGTTCAGTATTACAAGAGTTATCTGGAAGAAGATTGTCGCTGGGTAATTAACTTCTTTGAAATCTTTGATATTACGATGGCAATTTATGCTGAAAACGTTGAATTTAACTTAGTCGATATGCGCAGAGACAATTCCGACCAAGACTCTCTGCAGGGATCATCAAGATTTAATGCTTATCGAATTTTTTCACAAATGAAAGCTGAAGCCGACCAAGATAGTGAATCCGATGAGCTAAGGTTGCTGCAAATGTTGCTAGATGATAAAGAGCCTAGCGACTAGAAGGCTGTTTATATTGGCTCAGTCATCTTCCACCTATGAATCTGGCAATTGTTTCATCAGTTGCCAGATGTATGGATGTAATAGCTTATACCCATAAATTTTTACGCTGGGTAAATTCTCAATCTGCGGTTGGGTTCGTCGCCGAAGCTAGAAGATTTCAGACGGTAATGTTCTACAAGTTCATGTTGCATTTTACGAACTTTCCCAGATCGGGGCAGCAGTTCCACCGGTTGCCCTTTGGGAATCACAATTTGTTCGACGGCAAGGCGGGCCTCTTCGAGAGCCTCTATTTCATCCTCGTCACTACTGCGAGAAAAGAGGTTTAGATTGAGCGGTTCGTCAAAGCCTGTGTCGTCGATGTGTAAAATCCGCTGTAAGGAGCGGATGATTTGGGGGATGCTATTGGATTTGACCGTATAGATTGCCAATTGGCGAGTTTTGGCAATGTGACGTAGCTTAGAATGGTTTTTGATGTGCGATCGCAATGCCAACACGGCATCTGCTCCGTCTAGATCCTTCGTTAGCACAATCGGTAAATTCAGCGTATGAATCACCTGTTCTACCTGATGACGGCTGATGGCATAGGGATAGATGTGCATTGGCAAATCCTCACCATTAGGCCCAGCGGTAGGTAGCTCACCAAATGGATCAGCTTCAGAGGGCATGAGCGATCGCTCTAATGACTCATTCAGCATTTGATCAAACGCTTGTTGCTCTGGTGGGACAGCACTAAGTGGAAGGCCAAGCTGAGACCGACTGCCTCGGTTGGGATTGCCTAAATCATTGCGGCCTAAATCATTGCGACCTAAATCACTGCGACTATAGCCAGACATTGGCGGCATCTGGCCTGAGGCGCGCCACCCACTGCTGCGAAATGAGTCTCGCCCGGTTAGAATCGATGACTCTCCAAAGGCTGTTGACCGAGGAGGACTAGGCGGAATTGGAGCACCTGGGACTTCGTGGGTGACATGAACATCACCATTGTCGCTGACTGTGCGCACTTGGGGATTGGGCTGGCGTCCGCGCAGTAGAGAATCTACGGTGTCTGATACTTGTTCGTGAATCACCCACTTTTGCCGTTCCAACATTTCTATGGCAATGTCAAAGGTGGGAGGGGTTTTGCGCTCCAGCACGCTCTTCTGGCTACCCCGGCGACGCGCTTCATCATCGCCCAATGTAACAGATTGAATCCCACCCACTAAGTCAGACAGCGTTGGATTCTTCATCAAGTTCTCAATCCGGTTGCCGTGAGCTGTCCCCACTAGCTGCACGCCCCGCTCAGCGATCGTACGGGCAGCCATTGCCTCCAGCTCTGTGCCAATTTCATCGATAATGATCACTTCAGGCATATGATTTTCCACTGCTTCGATCATCACCTGGTGCTGCTCCTCGGGGCGTGCCACTTGCATGCGCCGCGCCCGTCCAATCGCAGGATGAGGAATATCGCCATCGCCAGCAATTTCATTGGACGTATCAATGATGACGACCCGCTTGTCTAATTCGTCGGCTAACACCCGGGCAATTTCTCGCAGAGCCGTAGTTTTACCGACTCCAGGACGGCCTAGCATCAAAATAGAACGGCCTGTTTCGACTAAGTCACGAATCATGCCGATTGTGCCGTAGACAGCGCGCCCTACTCGGCAGGTAAGGCCAATAATCTCACCGCTCCGGTTGCGCATAGCGCTAATCCGATGCAGGGTTTTTTCAATGCCTGCCCGATTGTCGCCGCTGAAACTGCCAACTCGCTCAATCGTGTGTTGCAAGTCGGCTTTTGAAACAAGCTCGTCAGATAAATACTCTGCTTTATTGGGAAATCTAGCTTCGGGGCGTCGTCCCAAGTCCATTACTACTTCCACTAAAACGTTGCGCTGAGGATGCTGGTCAAGGCGATCGCGAATTGAATTTGGCAGAATGGCTAATAGCTGAGCGAGGTCGTCTGTAATCTGTAGCGATTTAGACATGCTTGAAGGCGTCGTATCCGGCACTGCAGAGATGGGCTGGTCGGTAGAGTCGTTACCGTTGGATGACATAGGGATGTTGTTAATGGGTAACCGATAAAAACTTTGAACAAAGCACTGAGTATAGTAAATGTGCTTTGGGGAAAATCTGAGACTGTAGCGGCATTGCAGGCAAACTATTCATGGCAGAACTCGTGTTTTTTAAAGCGGAAATGCAGCAACACTAGGTGTAGGGCGATCGCCCGTATAGGTTTTTGCAAATGGATCTGAACCTGAACTCAGCACCTCACCTGGCATCTTTAGTTGAGAAACTAGAGAGGCTGCTAGCGCCACAGCTTGCTCTAATAAATCAGGAAAGGTTTCTAAATGAGTTGAATGGAGTGACCCTGGGGAGTGCTTACCTCTGTGCTCTAACTGGTCGAGGATAGGTGCAAGTAAAACCCGAGCATAACTACCATAGGCAACTCCCGCGATACGTCGCGTCGATCCTGAATCTTTGCTACGCAATAATCCTAGGGTTCGCAGCTTGGGTACGGTATAACTGTTTGTGCCGCCAGCCAGCTGCACATATCCGGGCAAGTCTGCTGTCAACACTTTCTGTCCTAGTTTGATCGCCGCGTGCGTGGTGCCATCACCAATATCCCCGCTCATGGGTCTGCCGTCTGCTTGCCAGATCACAGGACAAGATAACGGTGACATGCGTTTGTGCAAGGCGCGTAGGTAATCAATTAAGCCCTCCCCATCAGGGCAGCTAATTGCAACTAGCTTCAGTCGATTAACTTCAGGGGCGATCGCTGCCCACAACCGATCAAAATCTTGCAAGCGACCGACTTGGGTGTGAACTTCTACGGCATCTGCCAGCTGTAGCAGCGCAGGCAGGGTGTCGGGGGTTGAATCATAAGAGCGAGTTGAAATCTGCTGGATTGGGCAAAGCGGTAAACAGCGCCCGCAGCCATAACAGCGGCTGTCGATCACGCCGGAAATGCCGCCTTGTGAAGCGTTAAAGGCGATCGCTTGAGCTGGGCAAACGGCTTCGCAAGGACGCGGACAGTCTGGCGGACAATGCGCAGGGTTGAATTCCGCCTTACGAAAATGCGGATCTTCACCATCGTTAAAACTGACCATTAGCCAAGGAGCTGCTTGCGGTGCAGGCTCTTGCCCTTGTGTCCGCGAACAGAAGTGCGCAGCAGCTTGCATGCCATCGCGTGCAGCACTGATAACGGCCGGGTCTGCTGCCACATCTACGCAGTCAGCTCCCGCCAGAGTATAAACCAATGATAGGTTGCGAATTGCAGGGAGGTATTGGAAGCTGGCTCCACAAATGAGCTTAAACCAACTGCCTTCTTTAAGAGACCGTAAGGGGGTGTGCAATTTAATCACCC
>JAYUYI010000374.1:0-1592 GCA_043752545.1 Thermoleptolyngbya sp. | reverse complement strand
CTCCCAATCGGAACGCGGCCCGCCCCAGGGTTGCAGCTGTTGTTTTAGCTCTGCACCCAAACGTAGCAGCTATGGAGATTTTGCCACGACGTTTCGCCCGGTTCCAGTACGACAGTGCAAACAGTTTCCAGCGGCCAGGAAACATAATTGAGCCAACTTGTTCCACAGAATCTTTGTCACCCACTAAATGATAAAGGTGTTCTAATTTCAAAAAGTTATTGTTGGCGCTGATGACGCCGCCCAGCGAAATTACATCCACTGGAGCACTCAACGCTCGCGCTAGAAATGGCGCACTGGCGCAAGACATCTGGCCGCCACCGCTGTAGCCAATTAGAGTCACAGGAGTGCCGCTACCGGGCTGATAGCCGTTCTGCATCAGGCCGTTGTAAACGATTTGGGCGATGCCCTGGTTATAGAGCGGTCCATAGCGCTGGTCGGCTGATACACCCACAATGATCACATTGCGCAGGTTAACTAGCAGCCCTAACCAATCGGCAGGGTTGGCATAGCGGTTGCGATCGGCGAGAGTCCACAGCCAAGCTAGGGGGCGGTCTTGGTTGAGGGGTTTGTTCCTTACGGAGTAGACCATCAACCCTCTCAGCAGCATCACATCATCGGGCAGAGTCGGTTCTAGGGTGTCCAAAAATTCTTCTACATCGGGCAGACGCTAAAGTTGCGGCCACTGTAGCCGATGAGCCGACAGCCGATGAGCCAGTAGCCGATTCATCCAATGTGGAGCTGACACCGCTCGGTCGCACCTCCGCTATCCGCTGCTGGAACGCTTCACTCCAAGCTGAGGACGCCGCTGCGGCTCGACTGGCCACCATCTCGGCCAATGCCCGTCGATTAGTCGTTAGGTCAACCCCGGCAGCCTGATTAGCCAGCCAGTGTCCCAAGTGAGCGATCGGCTGGCCCAGAGTTTGCTGTAAGACTTGCAAGATAATCCAGCCCACTGCTACATAGCCAAAAGCTTCACCGAGGCTGAGTCCGGTTACAGCGGCAACACCCACAACCATGGCCAGCAAGTGCCAAATCGACAGCAGGATTAGCAGTGGCACCCCTAGATACGGGATCGCCCCTAAAAAACTGAACAGTAAGGGAGCAAAGCTCAGAGCCAAAACGGTAAATAGGACGGAAAACGAGACATTGACCGCTCCAGGCAACAGCGTAATCAGTCAGGTACTGAGTACCAGAAAGCCAAAGCCTGCCACAAACAACAGGGCATTGATCAGCAAGCTGAACATAAACCGCAGCGGTTTGACCTGATTGATAAAGAGAATGATGCTTTGGGCGATCGCCTGCGATAATCCTGCCAATAGCACAATCAAGACGGCAATCTTTAAACCCAGCGGCATGGATGCAGCAATCCGGAACGCCTCGCCGTTGAGGGCAAATATCCATCCCAAAAGTTCCCAAAACCGATCCAGTGTCATAGAATTCATAGGCGTTCAACCGCTTTTGGCTATTTTGCAAACCGTCAATGGTTTTGACAATCTGTTAATCAATTAATCCAATCTTAGTGATACCGCACAGGGGTAAGCAGCGGAGAAGACGCGATCGAAACTTTATTTTTTTGCCAAGGGGAGTTCGGT
>JAYUYI010000373.1:0-1593 GCA_043752545.1 Thermoleptolyngbya sp. | reverse complement strand
TTTTGGTCAGTCTCACAATTCTGCTGTTGATTTACTGGAAAATCGACGTTGTGGGGTTGGTGCAGGTGTTGATCAACTGCGATCGCCTTTGGATGGCTATTAGTTTGGGGATGGTGATTCCGTTGACGATGTTTACCGCTTGGCGGTTGCAGATGTTGATGCCTTCATCTGCAACCAATCCAAATGCAACTGATATAAATACGACCGATCCAACTGCAATCGATCCACATCCAGCCGATACAGCTCAAGGCCGTTTAGGGCTTTTGGCAGCAAATCAGTTGATCTTGGCCGCCAGTAGCCTCAACATGGTGCTGCCGTCGAAGATGGGTGACATTGCCAAGGCGTACTTTATACGCGATCGCGGCCATCTAACCGGTTCTCTAGCGCTGTCGTTAGTGGTATTTGAGAAATCTTGCGATATGCTGTCGCTGCTGCTGTGGTGTGTATTTGGGCTGCTGCTGTATCCCCAAAAAGATTGGTTGTTTTGGGTGATGACAGTCAGTGTGTTGACGGGGTTGTTGCTGGGTCTACTGCTGCTTGGCTCAGCGCAGTTTGCTCAGTTTTTCTTTCGGCTAGCAGCATCCATTGCACCGCGCTCATGGAGTAAGAAAATCGTCACCCTCAGTCATTCCTGGGGCGAAATGCACAATTATTTTTGGCGCGATCGCACGCAGCTGGCAAAAATTACTGGAATGTCAGTGTTTATCTGGTTTTTGCACCTATTACAAATTTGGTTCTTTATTCTGGCTCTCAATGCCTGGGCACCGTTTTTGGCCAGTCTGGCACTGTCGCCGCTGGCAATTTTGGCCGGGTTGTTGCCCCTGACGTTTGCTGGAGTAGGCACCCGAGATGCAGCCCTAATCGCGTTTTACCAGCCCTATTTTGCCGCCCCTACCGCAGCAGCCTTGGGGGTGCTGTGTACTTCGCGCTACGTCATTCCAGCGATCGCCGGACTGCCATTCCTAGAAAAATACCTCACCCTCACCCGCTCAAAAGCTTAAATTATCAAGCCACGTCGTTCACGATAGAGTAACGGCTCTGATTGAATGCCATCGGCTCTGGCGACGGTCGTCACCCCTCCGCCATTAACTGTAACAGCGCGGCAGTGGAAATTTTGCCACTGATCTCAGCCCCTTCTAGCAGGCTGTCGGCCAAATCGCGTTTTTGTTGGTGCAGGTCAACAATTTTTTCTTCAATCGTGTTTTTCGCCACCAGGCGATAGATTGTCACTGGGCGCTGTTGACCAATCCGGTGGGCGCGATCGCTGGCTTGGTCTTCGACAGCGGGGTTCCACCACGGATCCATATGAATTACATAGTCCGCTGCGGTCAGATTTAGCCCGGTGCCGCCAGCCTTGAGGCTGATCAAAAATACATCTCCTTGACCCGATTGAAAGGCTTTGACCCGTTTTTGGCGCTCAGCGGCGGGGGTGCTGCCATCCAGGTATTGGTAGGTAATTTTTTGTTTGTCTAGATAGTCGCGAATCAGGTGGAGGTGATCGACAAACTGGCTGAAGACCAGTGCTTTATGCTTGTTTTCGAGGAGTTCGGTGACGACTTCCCCAAACAGGTTGAGTTTAGAACTGGGTAGGGC
>JAYUYI010000372.1:0-1594 GCA_043752545.1 Thermoleptolyngbya sp. | reverse complement strand
CTTGGTCAGTTTAGTGGGAACAGCGATCGCCCAAATCAACGATGGCTCTATCCACCTCAGCACCCATCTAGATCTGGCAACCAAACAGGTGCACCTGTGGCTTGAAGATACCCGCCCCATCGAAGCATGGCAAGAACCCGTTCATCTGCTCAGTCAACCTGACCCTACGCTCTCGTCGTTCACGACGTCACTCGTCTCCAAGGCCGCCGCCAAACGCTATCAAGCTGCCGATCGATTATCTCCGGGGCTAAGTCTGTTGGCTAGTCAGGCGTTGCTAGACCTCATGGGAGGGCGGCTGCAGCTGCTAGCGGTTGCTGCCAATTCTGTCAGCGCTGCGCCAGTGGCTGTCGAGGCTTACCCAGCACCCTCCCAGCTCTCTCGGCTTCAATGTTCACTCCCCTTGGCGCAAGACGATTAAAGGGAGCTTGCAGCCGCTTGGATCTGCTAAAATACTTAGAGTGCTAAGCATTAATTTTATGATGTCGCAGTCTCATCCTCCCGCCTCCCACACTTGGCAAGACGTCAAAGCCCCCAATGGCGTTGGCTATCGGATTAAATTGCTGTCTCAGTTGATGGGTCGTCAGTTTCAAGAACGGCTGGAGCCACACAGATTAACCCCGTTTCACTGGGTGGTGCTGTGCTGTCTGTGGGAGCAAGACGGATTGCCCACCTCTGAACTAGGAGAACGACTTTGTCAAGTGGGCGGCACCCTAACGGGTGTGATTGATCGGATGGAAGAACGGGGCTTAGTGCGGCGAGAGCGCGATCGCCAGGATCGACGCATCTGGCGGATTTGGCTGACCCCAGTGGGACAAGAATTAGAAACTATACTCCCGGCTGAAGCCGCTAGCGTCCGTGACTCGGCGATGAGGGGGCTGTCTGACGCTGAACAGCAGCTATTCTCACAATGGCTAGACCAGATGATTGCCAACTTGTCAGAGTAGCGCCAAAAAATTGCATTGGCCTGAGGCTCTTACCTCAGCTATGGGGTACTTAGATCATCCGTTGGCATGATGACGGTAATCCTGGCAAAACTTAATATACTAATACTACGCATCCTAAATAAATGGAGTCGTACTTTTTTTATCGGTGGAGTCTACATGGAAATGACAGTCAAGCGTTACACAGATGGCCAAGGCTCTACACTGGTGAACCCCAAACTGGTTCCGGCTGATGTGCTGCACAACGATACCTTGACCCTGGAGCCCGCTATCTTGCCAGTAGAACAAGCACCAGAGCAATTTCCCACCCCTGCGCCCAAATCTCCTCGGCAGCGTCCGGTGCGACTGTTGCTGGCGTTAGCAGGGCTAGGGGCGATCGCCGCTGGGGTGACGGGCTATCGCTGGTGGCAGTTTGCCAGTACCCATCAAGAAACCGACAACGCCGCCGTTTCTGCCCATGTTTATCAAATCAATAGCCGGATTGTGGGTAGTGTCATAAACGTTCCAGTAGACGACAATCAAACGGTGCAGGTTGGTGAACTGCTGGTGCGGCTCGACCCCAAAGATTACCAAGTGAAAGTGCAGCAGGCGCTAGCGGCGCTGGCGATCGCCCAGCGACAGGCGCAAGCGGCGCAAACGGGCGTCACCTTGGC
>JAYUYI010000371.1:0-1596 GCA_043752545.1 Thermoleptolyngbya sp. | reverse complement strand
TCAATCCGCGCCTCAGCAGCGGCACAATCCAAAACAGGAACGGCAGCATCACCATGCCCGCCACCACGGCTAAAGGCACAAAATCTGCCTCTAACGGCAGCAGACACAGCATGACCACCCAAGCCGCTAGCGATTGAAAGAACGGATTGAGCCACATTAATAAATTGCCTCGATCAAAGAAAATCCACTCAGTCAGTTCGCTCCCCTGGCTTTGCCACAGTTCGGGCAGCCAGATCAAACAGCCAAGGACTGAGCCAACCGCCACCAGCGCCAGCCGCCACAGGTTGGCTCCAGAGTGACGGATTCGAGCCAGCAGCGGTTGAAATTTGCCGTGTCGGGTTAGATATTTTTCGTGATCCAGCCACAGGTAGCAGAGCGCGATCGCCTCTGCCGCCAGAGTCAGCGCAAAAAAGTAATGAACTGCCACCCCCAAGACATTAATCACAGACCAAGCTAAGCACAGCCATAGCGGGATCACCACCCGCTCCCGCATCGCCCGAGTTGCTGCGACTAAACAAGCCATCGACAGCGTCACCAACAAAATTGCCAGCGTGTAGTGGCGGGCATCTTGCGCCAAAAAGACGCCATAGGGTGAAACTGCCATCATTCCCGCCGCCAGTTGCCCCACCAGCCGAGAGCCAAACGCTAGCCATGCCAGCCAAAACACGGCAGGGATGGTCAACACCCCGATTAAGGCCGGCAGCGATCGCCCTGCCCACAGGCTGACCAACCCACTGGGCAAGGCCGGGAATAGCTGTAGCCACCAATGGGAGAGCACAAAGTAGACAGGCGGATGGGTGCTCTCGCTCAGCAGATGCTGAACCACATCGCGCACTGTGCCAAACGGATCCACCCGCAGCGGCTGCAGCAACGTATCGGTAGAAATAATTTGGTTAAGCGGAACGGTGCGAAAACTGTGCCCCAAGCTAAATACCAGCGTCGAGAACTCATCGGTCCAGGGGGGTTTGCTATTCAGGTAACTAAACCGCACAATGGCTCCGATGAGCATCCATCCCAGCAACAACAGCCCATGTACCTGGCGATCGCCTAATCGTTTCTCCACACCAATCTCCCCACCAGAACCGATCCCCATCTAAGGTAGTTTACGTTAGGGCAACGTGGTCGGAAATTTCACCCTAAACACACTGCCTCGCCCCGCTTTTGAATCTACCTCAATGGTGCCATCATGCGCCTCCACAATTCGCCGCGCCAAGTATAGCCCCAAGCCATTGCCGGAGCGCTTATGATTGCCCTGACGATAGCGCTCAAACAAAACCAACTGATCGTCCGGCTCAATCCCAGGCCCCGTATCTTGCACTTCAATCACCACCCAAGATGGAGGCGTAAACTGTGAGGGCTGCCCTGCTGGCGAGTCTTGCTCTTCACCCAGCGCCGCCATTTCTTTGAGACGTACCGTCACCGAGCCAGTATCAGTAAACTTAATTGCATTACCAATTAAATTAACAAACAACCGACGAATTTCTAAACAGTCGCCCATCACCTTAGCAGGTTTTTTGGAGCTAGTCATTAGTTCATCTATGACATGTAGGTTTAACCCTTTATCATTAGCCAAAGGAGTTAGCTCTTGAATCACTT
>JAYUYI010000370.1:0-4321 GCA_043752545.1 Thermoleptolyngbya sp. | reverse complement strand
GAATAACTTTACTGAGGCAGCCAAGCGTTTGGGGATTAAACAACCGCCCCTGACCCAGAGGATTCAGGCACTAGAGGCATTGCTGAGCATCGGTTTCCAACTGTAGTATTAGAACTCCGAGAAGTTACAGTCGAACAACAAACTCAGCTGCTCAAAACTCATCAAATCGATGTGATGTTTCAGCAATCTGAACGGTTTGAGCATACCGATCCAGACTTGGTTTTCCAGCCTATTCTACAGGAATATTTTGTCCTGGTTTTGCCAGAAACCCATCCGCTTGCCAAGCAATCTAACGTGTCTCTACAAGACTTAAAAGATGAGTCAATTATTTTGCCATCGATGATCCATCTGTTGTTTTATCCAACTTTCTCAACGTCATTCAAGATCTGATCGGCATTTAATTACTATTTCTGAACAGCTGCACGCCTCGGTAAAAGCTGTACAGTGCCACCATTTGAATCAGATGATACAGATCAGTATGAGTCAAAAACCCAGGGCTAAACCCACTGGCGACTACTGCAATTGCGATCGCCGACCCCACTACTCCGCCCACGACCCAACGCGCACTGAACACGCCTTGCATGGCTGGTTTCCAGTGCAGCAGCAGCACAATTAACATGGCCGAAAAATAATCGGCGATCGCACAATCAAAATATTCACAGGCCGTTGCCCCACTCAAATAGACCAGCGACTTGATGAAAATTGCCAGCATTGCCCCAGCTTGCCAGCGGCGGGGGACAGTGCTCAGCACACTACCTGCCAACATGCCAAAACTAGCCAACCCCAGCGACAGCAGCAATCCTTGCCACAAAAAACGGACAATCGGCTGCGGCCAATCAGCCAAGACACTGTGCCAGGTACCGCCCAACGCTGCCGCGATCGCCACCCCCAAAAATGCCACAATCCAACCCTGAACGGCAGGATGACGACCCGATTTTTGCCACAGCAATCCGGCAAAAATCAGCGACTCTAGGGCGATCGCATAATCTGTTAACGTTGTGATGGATTCAACCAGAGGGATTGGCAACGTCACGAGCACCTAAGCCACACTGGTTTCACACACCGCTTCTGACAGCGATCGCTCAATCGCTTCGGTATCGTTAATCGCTTGAACGATGACCTGCTGACTGGTCAGCCCTTGGTCGAACTGCTTCAGCCAACGCTGGGCTTCGTTGCCTTCACGCAAAATTTTGCGGATGGGTTGCAGGAAGCAGCCAAACCCATAGGCTTTGGCGATCGCCCCTGTCTCATCTAGCAGTTGTTCCACCCACTCGCGTGCTAGCAGCTTATGGCCATCGCGCCAATGCCGCAGTTCCGCATCCAAACTGAGATGAGCTGCCGCCAGTTCGTTCGCATCCGCCATTGCTGCTAGGTCATCGGCACGGGTAGCGGCAGGCAATTCGCTGAGCAGGAGTGGATCTAGCCCCGGATCGTCAATTAGCTGCTGCAATCGGGCTTCGAGCAGGGCACAAATCGACAACAGCGCCACCGGATCGCTCACCAAGTCGCAGATCCGCAGCTCCAACCGATTCAGGTTATACGGGCGGCGATCGCCATTGGGACGCACCGCCGACCACAAATGGCGTACGTTTTGCATTGTGCCCAGCACCAGTTGCTCGTTCGTCCATTGAATAAAATGGGCGTGGCTAGTAAACAAGGGCACCTGTTTGGGCGTTTTGGGGAATACACTCCAGCGGCTAGAATGGTTGCCCGTCGGTTTACCGTCCAAAAAGGGTGACGCCGCACTCAGCGCCAGATACAGCGGAGCTTCTAGCCGCACCAGCCGACAGGCACGCATTAGCACTTCGGGGTCAGAAATGCCCACGTTGATATGCACGCTGGCCGTGACTACGGTGGTGCCGTAGGTTTGCTCAATATAGGTGTGGTAAGGATTATTGGGATCAGAGCGAAAGAAGCGATCGCTGCCCCCTAGCGCCAGCGTGCTGCCGGGAATCAGCGTGTAATTGCCCAACTGTTGTAGGTAGGCGCGCAGCGTCACCCGAGGCCGCACTAGCTCGCACAGCAAGCGTTCATAGCGGTAGAGCGGTGGCGTAGTGTATTCCACATTGCGGCTATCTGGTTCGCGCACAAACCCATCTAGATGCGCCACAATTTTATCTGAAAACCCCACCACGTCTCCCTGGGGCGTACCGGTGTACATTTCAATTTCAAAGCCCTTCGACAGCATGAGCATGCCCCTAGTTCCGTGGTGTATTTCAGCTTGCTTGATGCACAAGCATGTAGTCTAGTATCGGGGAAAGCGGGAAAGAATGGACGAGGATTGCCTGCTTTCACCCGTTTGGGCTACCCACTGGTTCTGTGATGGGATGCTGCTGAGATAGCCAATCCCACAGTTGCAGTTCAGCAAAATTATTCACGACCAAAACGCTGCCCAGCGATCGCAATACCTCTGGGTCGTGGCTAGATGCGATCGCCACAGTCGGGATTTGGGCGGCGATCGCAGAACGAATGCCCGAGGGCGAATCTTCGAAGGCAATCGCTTCATAGGGTGCAATTCCCAGCTGGTCTAGCGCCGTTTGATAGGGCAACGGATCGGGTTTCCCCATAGGCAGCTCGTCACCCAAAATCACGATCTCGAATGTTTCTGCCAGCCCTAGGGACTGCACCATAAACTCAGCATTTTCCACTGGCGCATTGGTGACAATTGCCCGTTTGAGCTGGTGTGTTTCCATCCAGTTCAGCAGGTCGAACAATCCCGGCATCGGCGGAATTAATGCGGCACGTTCTCGAAATTGGGCTTCTTTGTGGCGAGCCAGCCATGCTCCTGCTGGCGCATCAAGGTGGGGCAGCAGGGTTTGGATAATCTGCTCATTGAGGCGACCGCTGAAATTGGCCGTATAAAAGGCTGGGTCTATTTGCAACCCGTAGCCCGCCATGATCTCTTTCCACGTTTCATAATGAACCGGATCAGTATTGGCCAGGGTGCCATCCAGGTCAAACAAAAGCGCCTTCAGCATAGGATGGTTCCTGCATTCTGTTGGAGTAAATCTCCAAAACTATGACAAAGAAGCAGCCATTAGGGAATCTGGCGCTCGGCAGATTTCTCAATTTCTGAGCGCAGAGAATGTGGCGATCGCCCCAGCCCTGCCTGGTCAGCTCGCCTTTCCTCCTGACAATTGCTGCAAAATGCGATCGCCCCCAACAACCGCTCGACTGTACCTGAGCGGTGACGATAGCCTGCGCGTTAGCACGCATCGCCCTTCACCCATATTCAGAACTCTCGTCTGGGGCGATCGCTTTTACAAACATGGAGTGCGAACTGACCAAGCTGCGTTACGATCGCCCCCAACAACCGCTCGACTATGGCTGGGCGATCGCCCCCAAACCTTCTGGGACAGTTCACTCTGACCCGCATCTGTAAGCACTCAACGTTGACCACCCACTAAAAACTGGCTGGGACTAATCACTGAGACCGAAAACTGTATCGACTCACCGTTCGCAACTGGGGGGCGATTCTCTGCGAGACGGCAAAGCCGAACGCACTCCCACAAATACCGGAACAACTACTATTCTTGATAACGTAGCGGGCTAACGTTTCTGCTGAGCGGCTGCAAGTAGCCTTTGCAACACAACCATGATCTCTGTCCAGTCCGCTCCAGCAGGGTTGTTAGCCCGTCGCACCCTGCCACCACAAACTAACCATGAATATAAAACTAACCCGCTTTTGGAAAAGAACGGATTGTTAAGATTGCATCAGGGCGCAAAGCTTCTACAGAAGACATTGGGACAGCTATCACTGTAAGAGACTCACCAACAGCATTAAACACTTCTAGTACACACCCCTCCTCACTACCATTAGGATGAGAAACAAGGTCAACCAACGTTGCAATATCTCCTGTCCTGAGTTTATATTCTGGCAGGTCACGAGTTAAAGCGACTTCTTGGTATAACTCTAGTGCCATGTTAAGACTCCTTACTAGGTTTAAGTGTCACAAACTGAAATCTTCCATCAGTTTGGCGCTGTAACCAAATTGTAACAACAGAAAGGCTTACACCTTCTACACCAACCAGTTCTCCAGCAGATTGATAGAAAACTCCATACTCATTGCTCCTATCTTCGACAGCATCATTTACTTTTATGAGTGACTGGATAGCTGCCATCAATGTCTCTGAGTTTTCCAGGGTGAATCCAGCTTGCGCCAAAAACTTTGATTTATCATTTCTGGCTCTCTGCACAAGTAAATAACGAGTTATTTTGTCATCTGGAATAATTGCATCTTCAGGAATCTTCACACCAAAACCTCTTCCTCCTTCATGAGCTTACAGCAACTGTACTATCGCATTGTGGGTCTGAACAAAG
>JAYUYI010000369.1:0-1600 GCA_043752545.1 Thermoleptolyngbya sp. | reverse complement strand
ATCTTTGCATCGACTCAAGGCAGTTGGAGCCACCAAACTCGTGACGAAATTGATGCTCAACTCGCATCCCAACGGCAACTAGACTGGGGCGAGTAAGCAAAAAGATGATGAAATATCTTTTCGACAGCAATATCCTGATTTACCACCTGCGGGGTAGCCTTAATCAGCCGTAGGGGCATCCTTGCCCATCATTATCGGTGGATGCGATCGCCCTTACCGTCTCGCAGAGAACCGCCCTCTGATGGCGATATCACTCACAATCATCAAGCTAAAATAACCTGGCAGATGCAACTCTGGTTTTAGCGGCTGAAAAGACAGGGTATCGGCAGATTCTTAGGCTCGATTCAGACTTTCTGTTTTATCGGATTGGCGATCGAGATAGTTTTGATGTCATTCAAGTCCAGTGATAGAATGCGCAATCGAAAACGGGGTATAACAAATCGTTGCAGCGACAGAATCGAGATGGTCAGTTGGGCTGCAAAGGTACTTGCCGCCGCTGAACTCAATCGTTATAGCCCTACACCGGGCGATTGCGAAAATCATCCACATGCGGTTTCTGCTGCTCAAACAGCGTCAGCTGCTGATTTACCGCAGCCTCCCACAATCCCCTCAATCTTCTGTATCGGCATCGCACAGCCCGCCATATACATCTTGCGGCGATCGCCATACTCGTCATACTTGCCTTCCCACACTGGTTCTGTCCGCATCTGCGACAACGGATGCGGATTGTGAGGATCGTAGGTAGGTGGGGTCATGGGGCGATGCGGGATAACAACAACTACAGCTGACGATCTAACGGGTTGCCCGCCAGAGGTCGGGGCGAAGCATTGGCATCGAGATCTCGGCTACGGTTTCAGTCTATTGATGCCAATGCTTCGCCCCTACGCCCCTATGCCCCTAAACCAGGAATGCGGCGTTATGCCAAGCCTGCTTGTAATTGGGCTTTGGCTGCGGCTAGCGCCTCTGGTAGCTTGCTGGGATCGCGGCCACCTGCCTGGGCTAGGTTTGGACGACCGCCGCCGCCGCCGCCGCAGAGTTTGGCGATCGCCCCCACAAATTTCCCCGCCTGTAGTCCCTTTTGGTTCACGGCGGGGCTGAAGGCGACCACCAGTGCTACCTTGTCGGCTTCGGGGGCAGACCCGAGCACCACAGCTCCATCGCCCAGCTGTTGCAGCAGTTTTTCAGCCGCTGTTTTGAGTGAGTCGGCATCGGCTCCGGGCAGTTCAGCGATCAGAATTTTAAAGCTGCCCACCGCTTCGGCTTGGTCTGCTAACTGGCCAGACTGGGCGATCGCCAGGGCGGCTTTGAGGGTCGCCAGCTCCTTTTGGGTGGATTTTAGCTCCTCTTGCAGGGTGGTTATCCGTTCGGGAATCTCTTCGGGCTTGGCTTTGAAGCGATCGCCCAAATCGCGGACGACGCGATCGCGGACGTTGAGATACTCTAAGATCGCTGGCCCTGCTACTGCTTCAATCCGGCGAATGCCAGCGGCAACGCCCGTTTCGGCAATAATTTTGAACAGACCAATTTCTGCCGTGTTGCTGACATGGGTGCCGCCGCACAGCTCCATTGACACGCCAGGGAAGTCAATCACCCGCACCTC
>JAYUYI010000368.1:0-1602 GCA_043752545.1 Thermoleptolyngbya sp. | reverse complement strand
CCAAACTCTACTTAAACCACCCGTCAGTTCTCTTAAACCTCCAATTTACCAGCTTCAGCCTCATCCATAAAACTCACATGGCTGATTCAACCCCTAGCGAGCCTCAAAGCTACAGATAAAGGCACAGGCGCATGGGCGATCGCTCCTATCTGTTATCCCCCATATTCGTAAGTTTTGTAAAGAACTATGTTGAAGTCTAAGCAAAAGGCTTGGACATGAGCGAGACGCTCCCCCCGTCTGGCGAATTTTAAGCTGAGCCAGGTGTGTGGACAGGTGTGTGGCCAGACTCACCCTGCTGAATTTCCCAAACCTTCAGCAAAATCAGGTATTCATAAAACGCTTGAAGCGTACACCAGGTAAACCCAGCGCGCCCTTCTAGCCAGCCGCCCAAAATCAGGTACATGTAGAGAAATCGCACCAGGGGGCGCAAGGGCAGACGATGCGACAGGTCTTTCAAGGCTCGCCGCCGCTCCACCTCTGACTTGCCCAACCAAAGCGATCGCCACGGAATCCGGCCCTGACTGAGCTGGCGCACGGTTTCGATCGCCTCATCGGTTGAATAGCGGTTGTGCTTCTCAATCCAGCGCTCAAATCCTTTACTACAGGTGTAATGGGGATAGGTAGCTTGCAAGAAGCCCGTTGCCCCGTCGCAGACCTCGCGCTCGGCATGGCCATAGTCATCAAAATAAACCTTGCCGTGGCGCAGCAGCCGCAGCTGATAGCGAGGATATTGGGTGCTGTGGCGAATCCAGGTGCCCATAAACATGACACGCTCGGCCACGTAATAGCCGACAAATTGGTCGCGTTGAATCACCTGAACGCATTCCTGAAACAGCTCAGGGGTCATGCGTTCGTCGGCTTCCAAAATGTAGATCCACTCGTGCTGGGGCGGCACCTGCTCTAGCATCCAGGTGCGCTGCTGCCCATGGCTCTCAAAGGCATGCTGTACAACCCGGATGGGATAGCGGCTGGCAATCTCTAGAGTGCGATCGCGGCTATAGGAATCGATCACTACCACATCGTCGGATAGCAAGGCTGATTCGATACACCCAGCCAGATCGATTTCTTCGTTATAAGTCAGGATGTAAATAGAAAACATCAGGGCAGCTGAGGAGTCTGGTTGCAGCCTGTCAAGACAGCACTACTTCGGTTCTACTCCATCACCCGCAACCCTGTCCAGCCCACAATGATGTAGCCGATTGCCAGCAACAGACTACCCAAACCAATCCGCAGTCCAGACTTGAGAGATTCGGTCTGAGCTGCTTTTTGGGCGTCTTCTTTACGACTGCGAATTTCTGTTTGCCCTTTTGCTTGAAGGGTTTGCGCCTGCTTTTCTAAAAACGGCCCCACAGATTCAGGATTTTTCTTAAACGATTTAATTTGTTCGGCTTCGGGCTGGCTCAATTGGTTGGCCTGAACGGCTTGATCAAGCTGAGCGTCAGACGCATTTAGCAGTTGGGCAATTTGGGTACGCTGCTGCTGAAGAGCCCCTGAAAGCTGCTGGTTCAGTTTGGTTTCGGCCTGTTCCGCCTCTTTGCCAACTCGCTCTTGCAGCGTTGCATCGTTCAGCCGCACATTGTTGAGGTGTAGCGGGAAGATCAA
>JAYUYI010000367.1:0-4335 GCA_043752545.1 Thermoleptolyngbya sp. | reverse complement strand
CCGGCCGGGTGCCAGCAATATCCGTCTGGGCTACCGATTACCCCTGCTAGCGATCGCGGTCTATTTTTGGCCGGGTTAGGCGATCAGGGGCATTTGCCTTTGCTCAACGCCCTGCAGCAGGCCACGCGCCCTCCCCTGCCGCCCGTGGTTGGCCTGCCAATTCCGCTGGTTGGCTCCCTCACGCCCGATCTGGTGCGCAGTGACCACGCCGTCTTCTGGGACAAGGGCATCGGCGCGGTGCTGGTGACCGATACGGCCAACTTCCGCAACCCCAACTACCATCAACCGACCGATACCTTTAGCACCGTCAATCCCGAGTTTTTCATCGGATCGGCTCAAATTGTAGTGAATATGATTTACACGTTGCTCAACACATAAGCCAATCTGGCCAGCTGAAGAATGAGTAAGGTTTAAGGTGTTCTAACTCAAAACTCAGTCTGCCCTCACCCTCAATCCCTCTCCCAAGTATGGAGAGGGATTTTGAACTGGTTCGGTTCCCTTGGGAGAAGGGGCTAGGGGATGAGGGCTGTTTATAGTCTGAGTAGTTACCTCAAAACTCAAAACTCAAAACTTATTTAATTCTGATTCCCCACCCAACTTCGATCCACCCTCCCTCTAGCTGCAATTCTGGTGTATTTTGAAAGCAGGATTGGGTTTATCAGAAATGACACATTTCTTTAATTTAGCTCGGGGTTGGAACGTGGGATATCGGTTTTTGTTCGTTCCTTTAATCGGTTTGGCGCTAGTGCTGCACCTGTGGCTGGGTAACCCCCTACCCGCTCTGGCAACCGCCACCTATGAGCTGCCGACCGTTTCCGCAGGCGACCCAACCTGGATTGTAGACGAAGGGGATGTGTTGAGCCGATTGAACCAGGGCAACATTACTGGCACCTTGGAAACGCTGGCGAAGACCACGGGCAACGAGGTGCGGTTTGTCACGATTCATCGCCTAGACTATGGCGAAACCATTGAGAGTTTCACCAATAAACTATTTGAAGCCTGGTTTCCGACCGCAGACGTCCAATCGGTTCAAACCTTGATGGTATTGGATACCGTGACCAATACAGCCGCAATTCGCACCGGGGATACCGTCAAAGCGCTGTTGCCCGATGAGATTGCCACCAGCGTGGCTCAAGAAACGCTATTGGTGCCGCTACGCCAGGATAATCGCTATAATCAGGCGTTTTTGGATGCTAGCGATCGCCTCGTGGCCGTGCTCTCTGGCCAGCTCGATCCGGGTGCTCCGGTGGTTACAGAGGTGATCGATACCGCAGGCACCTTTGCCACCCCCGAAGAAACAGCTGAAAGCAACGCCACAGTTTGGGTGATTGGCTTGTTGCTCGCGGCAACGGTGATCCCGATGGCCACGTATTACCTCTACCAGGGCATGCAGTAGTGCCGCCTAAAGCAGTCTGAGCTGGGCCTCGGCAGGTTCAGATGTGGGAGCGATCGCCCCTGCACCTAGTTCAGCACTGGTGCAATCTTGATCTAAATCCAATGGATTCAGCCAGAGGGTGCGATCGCCCGACAATAGCCCCTGAGCGGCTGTTAGCATATCGGCAGCAATATCTTCTAACCCAGACTGGTAGGAAAGGTACGTTTTGAGTGCCTCTAGCGGTTCTATGGCGCTGCCCGCACCCAGTTCGGGCAACCGTGGCCGCGCCAGTTGGCTGACCAATTCGGGATGGATCGTATAGGTATGGGCAGCGCTCAATGCCTCATGCAGCGTCGATTGATCGATCTGATCGAGGTGCTCAGGTCGAATTTGATAGGTGAGTCGCACCACTGCATCAGGCACAAGCTTAGTCTGAATTTTAGCCAGCAGCGCCGTTTGGGGATCGGTGGCTGCGGTCAGATCAACGGCAAGCGTTTGAAACGGGCGCACCGCCAGCGGGCAGAAGGTCAGCTCCGCCTTGCCCCGTTCCACGTCCACCAATATATATCCCTTATCTTCCAACTCTTCACTAAAATCTACCCGCTCAATGCTGCCGGGATAGACCACAGGCGGCTGTTCGCATAAAATTTGATGGCGATGCACATGCCCCAGCGCCACATAGTCAAAACAGGGGCGAGCCAGCAGCGCCATCGGCACTGTAAAACTTTTCCCGGCGGCCAAGAACCGTTCTGCGCCAAACCGAGCCGTATCGGTCATCAGATGCGCCAGCAGCACCGTTGGGATCTCTGGGTTGAGCCGCCGAATTTCGCCCTCTAGTGCCACCCGCAGGCGATCGCTCAACAGATCATTCACCTCAGCTAGCGATCGCCCGTCTGTCTCAGGCCGCGTCAGCAGCGTGGAGCGGGTGAGCCAGGGCAGCGTAATCACTTGAATTGCGCCGCTGCGGGTTTGAATCGGGTGCGTTTCGAGGCGATCGCCTACCACAAACCCCGGCACCCCCAGCGTCCGGTAAATGCATAGGCTAGCGCCACCTTGACCTTGCGTATGCTGATCGTGGTTCCCCACCAGCAGCACCGTTGGAATCCCTGCATCTACCAAGCGGCAAAACTGACTGGCAAACGCCTGCTGCACAAACGGCGGCGGCGTTGCATCGGGAAACGCATCGCCACCAAACAGCACCAAATCCACAGGTTCGGCGATCGCCCGGTCAATGCAGACCCCCAGCGTCCGCACAAAATCTTCTAACCGAGTATTTAGACCCGTCTCAGGATTCACCCGCCCGTGCGAAAACCCACTGCCCATGTGAATGTCGGAAAGATGGAGAATTTTAACCATGCGCCGCCTACACTTGCCAAAACACGTTCCAGAACACTCATACTATAGTCGCTGTCAGTCTGCTCATTCTCCCCAGGTGCCGTTACAAAAATATACGGGCTATCTAGATAGTCCTATGCCATTCCAGGGGTAACTAATTATTAACGTGCATCGCTATTGTTCTGGGATGGATGCAGTTTTATCTCCGCAGGTCATATCCGCAGGAGCGAGCGATTCCACCCGTTTGTTAACAGGAAACTCTCTCTAATTAGGCTAAGGAAATCGCTATATGAAAAGCACATTAATGCAAACTGTTGGGCAGGCAGACGGTCGCTACTTCACCGATGCTGAACTCAGGCCGCTGAAGCAATACGCTCAGACCTATGCAACTCGACTGCAAGTCTATTCAATTTTGAGTGAGCAAAGTGACGCATTTGTCCTCCAGGCTCTGCGTAAGTTTGCCGTTAAAGAGGCCCAGGTGATTCAACAGCATGGCGAGAAATGTAAGCGCGACATGAGTTACGTGATGCAGGTACTAGCGCTCAGCCTGTTGAAGGATGATGAACAGACCTTTCGCGAACAGCTGGTGCTGTGGATGCAGAACATCATGGCCGCATTGCACAAAGAACAACAGTCGGCTCGGGCATACCTGCTGTTGCAGCAGGTGATAGCCGAAAAGATGCCTGCCGACTGCGCCAAGCTGGTCAATGTCTATTTAGATGAATTCATTTTGGCGCTCAAAGCTGGCGGTCAGTAGCGTCCTGCAATAGCCACAGCCCGGTATAGGTCATGCCTGAATTGTCGGGTTGCACCAGCAAAAAATGCAGCCCTTGGCTTAAGCTCTGCCGTGCTTGAAAGGTGGCAGCGGCTTGGCGCATGTCCGGGTCGTCAAAGGTGGTCAGCACCCAGCGATCGCACAACCCAGCTTCTAGAATTAGTCCATCGGGGCTACCGGGAATGGAGTGCAACCAAGCGGGACGCACCTGGCGCAACCACTGAGCCAGCCGCATCGACTGCCGACCGCCATCAATTACCACGCCGGGAATCATCGTGGTTGAGGCGATCGCCTGGTTCACCGGCAGCAGATCAGACGGCATCTGGCAAATAGGGATGGGGCGATCGCGGAATGCAAGCTCTAAATCGGCGGCGGCGATCGCGGCAAACCGCCACTGGTCACCCCATAGCGCCTGCGGCATTGGCAGCGGCGGCGGTGAGTCGAGGGCGATCGGCGCATAGGGCTGACCTGTATAGCCCGCCATCGTAGGATATTTCGCCGCCCGCAGCTGCAAAATCTGCTTCAATGCCGGGGTGCGGCGGGTTGGCTCGATGGCAATCCCTAGCGCTTGCCCTGCCGCCTCTAGCAAACTGAGCGACTGTGGCCGAAACACCTGAATTTTGTCGGGTAACCCGTTCACAGCCATCTGCTGCAACTGGTCGATTAGCCATGCTGAACTCACCTGCGCTTGAGGGCACAGGGCACAGGCATTAAACCCACCCGTCTCGTCACACACTACCAATTCCCACAGGTCATTGCCCGCTTCGTCTTGCAGCGGACGTCGATAAAAATCTGCTTGCCACAGGGTCATAAAAGTATCGGTAAAAGGGTAAGTCTGAGTTAGAGTTCT
>JAYUYI010000366.1:0-1604 GCA_043752545.1 Thermoleptolyngbya sp. | reverse complement strand
TTAAACGCCTAAGCTACGGCATAGTCCTTTGCCTACACGGTCACCCCTTCTAGCTCCTCATCGGTCTGGCCATATAGCTGCTGCAGTTTCTCCAGCTTCTCGTCGCTAGTGTGCCAAAAGCCGCGACTGTGGGCTTCCAGCAGTCTACCGACAATGTTGCGAAATGCTTCTGGGTTGGCCTGACGCAGGCGTTCTGCCATTTCGGCATCGAGGGCGTAGGTGGCGGCGGCTTGGTCGTACACCCAGTTTTCCTTAAAGTCGGCGGTACCTGCCCAGCCGATCATCGCAGTCATCCGCTGGGAAATTTCGTAGGCACCGCCTGAACCCTGGCTTGCCATTGCTGCTGCCCATTTGGGGTTAAGCAATTTGGTGCGGTATTCCAGGCGCAGCAGTTCTTCGAGGCTGTGGGGGGTGGTGTCTTTAGAGAAGCTTTCGACGAAAGAGGCGGTGACTTTGCTGCCGCGCTGGGTTTCGGCTGCTTTTTTCAGGCCGCCCGTGTTGGCATAGTATTCTTGGATGTCGGTCAGTCCATATTCAACCGAGTCGATCTGCTGGACGATCCGATCGGTAGTTTTTAGCAGAGATTGCAATACTTCTGGTCGAGCTTGCCCTTTGTCTTGGCGTCCGTAGCTGAAGCTGTTGCGTCCAGCCCAGGTTTGCCCTAGCTCGTCGCCAGTTTCCCAGTTGGCGTCGGTAATTCGGTCGTTGACCAGCGAGCCAAAGTCGCCAGATGGATTGGAGAACAGGCGGGCGGTAGCGTTTTCGATGCCTTGACTTTGGAGGGCGATCGCATGTTTACGAATGAAATTTTGCTCAGTCGGTTCATCGGCAGCGGCGGCGCGTTGAAATAGATCGTCTAACAGTTCGAGGATGTTAACGAAGCTGTCGCGGAAGATGCCGGAGAGATTGGCCAGCACATCAATGCGGGGATGGTCGAGCTGATCGAGCGGTTGCAGCTCATAGCGGACGATGCGCCCGGTGCCTTCTTTTAGCGGTGCGGCACCCACCAGTTCTAGTAAGATGCCCAGCGATTCACCTTTGGTTTTGATCGCATCGAGTCCCCACAGCATCACGGCAATGGTTTCGGGGTAGGTGCCCTGGGTTTGACGATGCTGCTCAATCAGTTTGCGGGCAATCTCTCGACCGCGTTCGTAGGCGGCGGGGGAGGGCATGCGGTAGGGATCAAGGGCGTGGATGTTGCGCCCGGTCGGCAGCACGCCGGGGCCATCGCGCAGCAGATCGCCGCCAGGAGCAGGAGGAATATATTCGCCGTTTAGGCCGCGCAGCAGGTTGGTTAATTCATCGGTAGTTTGAGCCAGCAGGTCACGGATGGCGATCGCCGTTTCGATATTAGACTGTAGATGGGGCAGGTTGGAGGTATCGGCAGGAGAGATTCCGGCTGCAATTTGTTGGACGATTGGGTCTGCTAGATCTTCACCAAAGTAGGCGTTCAGGTAGCTCGCTAATGCTTCTGGCGTGGGAGGTTCACCCAAAACATGGAGACCGCTGGAAAATAAGCGATTTTCTAATACGGCCAGATAGTCGTATAGATCCACGAGATATTGATCAAACGCATGGGGGCTGAATAGGTTGATCGTGTCGGG